>CALDFS010000306.1 GCA_937942105.1 uncultured Ruminococcus sp.
GCGGGCGCTTCGATGAATGACGGCACGACCAGGGCAAGGCTTGAAGCCGCCATCGCCGAGTTTACAGATAAGTTTATAAAGACGCATAAATAATTCAGCTATGCCCGAAAGGGGGAATTTGCCACGGCTTCAATGAAGGAAATAAACGTTCGGATAAAGAGCATAACCGGCACCAGCAAGATAACCAAGGCTATGGAGCTTGTTGCAATATCCAAGCTTACAAAGGCCTTGGACCGCATAACAAAATGCCGCCCGTTCTATACCGAGCTTTACTCGCAGCTTTGCGATATAGCCGCATCAAGCACCGCCCCCGATTCCGGCTACTGCCGGGCAAGGGCGGTCAAAAAGACCTGCATAATAGCCATAGCGGGGGATAGGGGTCTTGCCGGGGGCTATAACAACAACCTCTTCAAATACTGCGAGGAGCTTATAAAGGATAAGAACGCGGCGATACTTCCCATAGGAAAGCGCGCTTTGGACCATTTTTCGCGCAGGGGCTATGAAATAATTTCGGATGATTACGCCGTCTGCGAGGATGTTGAGGTCGGCGACTGCTTTGAGATAAGCCGGCTGCTGACCGATATGTATATGGGCGGCGAGGTTGACGAGATTTACGTTGTGTACACCAACTTTGCTTCCATGCTTTCCCAGAACCCCGGTTCGCTGAAGCTTCTTCCGCTCGACGCACAAATCAGCTCGGGCGAGGCTTCAAAGCGGTATATCCTGATAGAGCCTTCACCGGCTTCCGTGTTTGACCATATCGTGCCGGACAGCCTGGCGGGACTTATCTGGGGCGCAGTATGCGAATCCCACGCCAGCGAGCTTGCGGCAAGGCGGATAGCCATGGAAAATGCCACCTCGAACGCCGAGGATATCATCGCCGACCTGCAACTTAAGTATAATAAGGCGAGAAAGAGTTCCATCACCCAGCAGATAACCGAGATAGTATCCGGCTCGCAAAGCTAACACAAGTATAATATCTGACTTTAACCGAAAGGAACGGTCATAATAATGGATAAAAATAGTAAAAACATAGGAACGGTAACGCAGATTATCGGACCTGTTCTGGATATCCGCTTTGAGCAGGGTCACCTGCCCGAGCTTAACAACGCCATAACCATCGATTACGATTCAAGGCATATCGTGCTCGAAGTAGCCCAGCACATAGGCGACAGCGTGGTAAGGTGCATAGCCATGAGCTCGACGGATGGTCTGCCCAGAGGAATAGAAGCTGTTGACACCGGCGCGCCGATAAGCGTACCCGTCGGCAAGGAGACGTTGGGCAGAATCTTCAACCTTTTGGGCGAGTGCGTTGACAAGCCCACCCCCAAGACCGCAGAGCGCTGGCCCATCCATCGCCCCGCCCCGGAATACAGCGAGCAGCAGACCAGAACCGAGATATTGGAAACCGGCATAAAGGTTGTTGACCTTATCTGCCCCTATGCCAAGGGCGGTAAGATAGGTCTGTTCGGCGGCGCAGGCGTTGGCAAAACCGTTCTTATTCAGGAGCTTATAAATAACGTTGCCAAGGAGCACGGCGGCATATCGGTGTTCACCGGAGTAGGCGAGCGCACGCGTGAAGGCAACGACCTCTATAACGAAATGAAGGAATCGGGCGTTCTTTCCAAGACCGCGCTTGTATACGGTCAGATGAACGAGCCGCCGGGAGCAAGAATGCGCGTAGGCTTGACCGGGCTTACCATGGCGGAGTATTTTCGCGACAGGGAGCATCAGGATGTTCTGCTGTTCATAGACAATATCTTCCGCTTCACCCAGGCAGGCTCGGAGGTTTCGGCGCTTTTAGGCAGAATGCCCTCGGAAGTTGGCTATCAGCCCACCCTTGCAACCGAGATGGGCGCGCTTCAGGAGCGCATAACATCCACCAAGAACGGCTCCATCACCTCGGTTCAGGCGGTATACGTCCCTGCGGACGACCTTACCGACCCCGCCCCGGCAACGACGTTTGCCCATCTTGACGCTACAACGGTTTTAAGCCGTTCCATAGCCTCGCTGGGCATATACCCGGCGGTAGACCCGCTTGATTCAACATCAAGAATCCTCACCGCCGAGGTTGTTGGCGAGGAGCATTATAAGGTAGCAAGGGATGTTCAGCGCATCTTGCAGAGATATAAGGAATTGCAGGATATTATTGCCATAATGGGCATGGATGAGCTTTCCGAGGAGGATAAGCTTACCGTTGCCCGCGCAAGAAAGGTGCAGCGCTTCCTTTCCCAGCCGTTCACAGTCGCCGAGCAGTTCACGGGATATGTCGGAAAGTATGTGCCAGTAGCAGAAACTGTAAGGGGCTTCAAGGAAATAATCGAGGGCAAGCATGACGATCTGCCTGAATCAGCCTTCCTGTTCGCCGGAACCATCGAGGATGTAATAGAAAAAGCAAAAAGCATGAAGTAAGGAGTGCCGCAGGGTGAACAGATTCAAGCTAAAAATAATGTCGCCGGACGGGATTTTTTACGACGGCGAAGCCTACCAGCTTTCAATAAAAGCGGTAGACGGCGAGGTGGCGGTGTTTGCCGACCATATACCTTACCTTACGGCGGTAGCCCTGGGCGAATGCAGGGTATATGCCGAAAGCGGCGCCGAGCCGAAAAGAGCCGCCTGCTGCGGGGGCATGCTTACCTTCATGGATAACGAAGCGCTTTTAGCTCCCACCACCTTTGAATGGGCTGAGGATATCGACGTTGAGCGCGCCAAGGCGGCAAAGGAAAAGGCGCTTGCAAGGCTTTCAGGCGATGAGCAGGTAAGCGAATCAAAGAAAAACCTTGCCAGGCTGAAGCTTCAGCGCGCCGAGGTAAGGCTGAAGGTCGCGGAAAAAAACTGATCCGAATAAAAATAACTCTGCCTGTGAAATATCGGGCGGAGTTTTATTTTATCGGCAAAAATCATGAAATTGTCTTGACAAATACCGACAAAGGGTCTATAATAATCTCGGTCTTTAATTGCGGTACAGAGATGCCGGAAGATACGATAATTTATTCTGATTTTGCGTTCTATCGTTCTTGCGGCGGTAGAACTGTTTTTTTGGGAGGGTTTTTGCATGAGCGTAAACGTCAAGGCAGTGCTGATGGATGAAGCCGCAGTAAAGCGCGCTCTTACCCGCATCTCGCATGAGATTCTTGAAAAGAACAGGGGCGCGCAGGATGTTGTTATAATAGGCATACGCCGCCGGGGCGCAGTGCTTGCAAGGCGGATAGCCGAAAATATAAGGAGCATAGAGGGTGTTTCGGTTCCCTGCGGCGATGTTGACATCAGCTTTTATCGCGATGATCTTACTGCCGTCGGCGAATCTCCCCTTGTAAAAAGGGCGAGCCTTGATTTTTCGGTAGTCTCTAAAAACGTTGTTTTAGTGGATGATGTTCTGTATACCGGAAGGACAGCCCGCGCCGCAATAGAAGCGGTCTTCTCGCTGGGCAGACCAAAATCCATCCAGCTGGCTATTCTGATAGATAGGGGACATAGGGAGCTTCCCATCCGCGCGGATTTTGTGGGAAAAAGCGTTCCCACCTCGCACAACGAGCAGGTGAGCGTAAGCATCCCGCCATTTGAAGAAGAGACGGCAGTAATGCTTCTCAATAGATAATAAAATAATGGAGGAAAAAGTATGAAACTAACTTACGGTATTTCGGATAAGCCTAAGTTCGGCCAAATGATCATCTTCGCTATCCAGCAGCTTCTGGCGATTATGGCGGCTACTTTAGTTGTGCCTGTCATCACCAACGGCGCAACCATCTCGGACGGCGTTACCCACCCCGCCATGGATTCGGCGGCGGCGCTTTTCGGCGCAGGCGTCGGAACCCTGGTTTATGTACTCTTCACAAGAGCAAAAAGCCCTGTTTTCCTCGGTTCATCCTTTGCATTCCTTGGCTCCATGGCGGCGGCCTTTGCCGGCGCTGCAACCGTTGAGCTGGGCTACCTCGGCTTAATTATCGGCGCAATCTTCGCGGGACTTGTTTATGTCATTATTGCGTTGCTTGTTAAGGCTGTCGGCGTAGGCTGGCTCAACAAGCTCATGCCTACAGTGGTTATCGGTCCTACCGTTGCAATCATAGGTCTTTCCCTTGCCGGAAACGCCATCGGCGACCTGCAAAAGGGCGGCGTTACCAATGCAGAAGGAACACCCGTTGCGGCAACGCTTATCTGCGTTCTTGTAGGTCTTATCACCCTTATTGTAACCACAGTGTGCTCCACCTTCGGCAAGAAGATGGTAAAGCTCATTCCGTTTATTATCGGCATTTTGGCGGGATATGCAGTTGCGGTAGTCTTCACCGTTATCGGCAATGCCGCCGGTATCGACGCTCTTAAGATTATCAGCTTCCAGAGCTTTGCAAACCTTGTAGATGGCGGAGTCGGCTTGGAAACCTTTATCCATATCCCGCAGTTCACCTTTGTAAAGGCCTTCGGCGGCTTTGACGGCATAAGCGGCTCCTATATCGGCGCTGTTGCGCTGGCATATGTGCCTGTTGCATTCGTTGTTTTCGCAGAGCATGTTGCCGACCATAAGAACATCTCCTCAATCATCGAGAAGGATCTTTTAGAGGACCCCGGTCTTTCCAACACCCTTCTGGGTGACGGCGTAGGCTCCATGGCGGGCGCTCTTGTCGGCGGCTGCACCAACACTACATACGGCGAGTCTATCGCCTGCGTTGCCATCACCGGAAACGCCTCTGTTGCAACGATAATCACAACCGCAATTCTGGCTATCGTAATATCCTTTGTCGCGCCGTTTGTTGCCTT
>CALDFS010000307.1 GCA_937942105.1 uncultured Ruminococcus sp.
TCTGCATGTTTTCAAAGCAGAAGTCCATATAGTTGCCGCTAATTTCAATGTTTCCAAGGTCCTGTTCCTCGTTTACTATGCCTTCAGGTGCTGTGAAGTGACCGGTAAAGCGGGCGTAGTTGGTGTTGGAGTCAAGCTCGTCGGATGCTATTCCCTCTTCGGTAAGCTTGATTTTCTCGCCGTTCAGGGTCGCCGTTACCTTTGAGCCGGAGTATGCTATAACGTTTACTGAAATCCTTGTCGTACCCTCGACTCTAAGCTCTGTGCCCTCCTCGGGTTCTGCCGACTGCAAAACCTTAACTCGCCTTGTGATTTTATATGTTACGGTTTTTGCCTTGTTTTTGAAGGTAAATGTGTTCTGACCTATATCAAGGTCCACTTCAAAATAGAAATTACCGGCTTCGTTCAGCTTTATCTTTTCATCATTGAAGTAGATATCGAAGTTTTCATCAAACGAACCCTGGAATTTAACCGTAGGCTCATAGGTGATATATTCACGCTTTTTGGGCAGAACCATAGAAAGCTCGGTGTAGAGTGAATCTGTGTTGATCTGACCGTCAAAGTACTTTACCAGCGCCGTGGTGCTGGCTCCGGTATTATTCTCAAGCGCTTCATAAGAGCGGAAAACACTTCCTTTATATGAAGAATACTTTTTACATTCTTCAAGCTGTTTAAGAATCTGATCGGCAGCCCATGCCGAATCGGTATTGCTTATTCTTTCATTGGCATGGCTTATAAACATAGGAATCCCCGCGGCGGAAGCAAGCCCGTCCCACCACGAAACCACTTTGGCAAAATTAAGCTCCTTCGATTCAAGACCGCCGTAGCACGTTACTATCATAAAGTCAGCGCAGCCGTCTTCTATGTAGGACTTAGTATCTGAATAGCCGTTTGCCAAAGCCTCGAAATCATCCTTAGTGTCCGAGCCGAGCTCATTATTTTTTTGGTTCATCCAGGCGTTTTCGATTGCAATTCCGACTGCAACCGTATTGCTTGTTGACCTGATTGCGTTGCTTACCAGTCTGAAAACATATCCGCTGTTATCCCTCAGCCAGTTTTCAAAGCCTATGCCGGAACCATTTGAAAGATAGTCCGAATAGCTTTCAGAGTTTTTTGCGGCATAATATCCCTGAAGCAATATACCGTCTATGCGGTATTTGTTAGTAAGCTTATGAGCGCAGAGCGAAAGATAGTCTATCTTTTCGCGCAGCTCATCAATTCCCTTTGAAGCTATAGCGTCCGCCAGGTCAAAAGATATATAAACAAAGAAATTATGCTGACGTGCAGCGTCTATAAGCATATCGAGCGGTGAACCGCTTTTATATACCTTTGCGCCTATTTCATAGTATACAACGCCGTTATAGCTTGTATTTATGATTATAGTATTCAAGCCGTAGCTTTCAATATTTTCAACTATATCGGCTATTTCGCTCTGCGTGGTTTCAGCCGATTGGTTAATATCCTTAAAGAAATCCAAGCCTATGGTTATGTTTGTTGCCCTCATTATATCAGGATAAACATAATCGTAGCTGTCCTG
>CALDFS010000308.1 GCA_937942105.1 uncultured Ruminococcus sp.
GATGGATACTATCATTTCGGGCATGGTGGTCGCGACTGAAACAATAGTCGCGCCGACGATGAATTTCGGTATTCCCGAAACCTCGGCTATCCACGAGGCGGAATCAACAAAGAAATCTCCGCCCTTTACGATAAGAGCAATTCCGATCGCAAACAAAAGCAGGTGAATCCAGATCGACATGATACAAATACCTCCGAATAAAGAATTATTTCTCCTTGGAACAAATCGGGACAAAAATAAAGACCCATCTGCCCCAAAGCAGATAAGTCTCATCGTTTAACGCTCTGCCGGGCGGCATAAAACCTCCGTGATGTCGGCAGGGCTACACATATGTCGTGCCAATTACTCCCTTATCGAGATTATTATAACCGCACATAAGCAAAAAGTCAATAGTAAAAATGCAAAATAATTCGGATTACCCTATTGTAATGTGAGTCGAAAAATGCTATAATAGTTAAAAACAATAAATTTATTGGGATAGAGAGGTATTTTTATGGCTAATGTAACTATTTTCGACCACCCGCTTATCAAGCACAAGATTTCCCTGCTGAGGGACAAGAACACCGGCACCAAGGATTTCAGAACCCTTATCGAAGAGATTGCAACCCTTATGGGCTACGAAGCCCTGCGCGACCTTCCATTGGAGCAAGTTGAAATCGAAACCCCCATCTGCAAAACACTTTCGCCCATGGTTTCGGGTAAGAAGCTTGCCATAGTTCCCATACTGCGCGCAGGCTTGGGAATGGTAAACGGAATCTTAGCGCTTGTACCCTCGGCAAAGGTAGGGCACATCGGAATGTACCGCGATGAGGTTACCCACATCCCGCACGAATACTACTGCAAGCTGCCCGACAATATCGGAGACAGAACCATTATCGTCCTCGACCCTATGCTTGCCACCGGCGGCTCTGCTGTTGACGCTGTTAACCTTATCAAGCAGCGCGGCGGAAAGCACATCAAGTTCATGTCGATCATCGCGGCGCCAGAAGGCTTAAAGCTTCTTTCCGAGACTCACCCCGACGTTGAAATTTACTGCGGAAATCTTGACGAGCGGCTCAACGAAAACTGCTACATTGTTCCCGGTCTGGGCGACGCCGGAGACAGAATATTCGGCACCAAATAACAATACACTTTATAAGAAGAAAATTCTGACACACAATAGGAGGAAGGCCAATGGGTGCACTGCTGCCAATCATCATACCGATTATCGTTGCAATAGTATTAATAGCTTTATTTGTTTCAGCGGGCTACGTTAAAGCTCCGCCGGATACCGCGCTTATCATATCGGGTCTGCGCAAAAAGCCGAAGATACTTATAGGAAAAGCCGGCTTTAAGGTTCCGTTCTTTGAAAGGGTAGACCGCCTTTCGCTGAAGCTTATCCCGCTGGATATCAAAACCGGCGACGCTGTTCCAACCGCCGACTGCATTAATATCTATGTTGATTCGGCGGTAAACGTTAAGGTATCCCCCGATTCGGAATCCATAAACATAGCGGCTCAGAACTTTCTGAACAAGACTATTGACGATATCGGCAAGATAGTCGGCGAGGTGCTGGAAGGCAACATCCGTGAAATCATCTGCACCATGCGCCTGCGCGAGCTTATCGGCGATAGAAAGACGTTTGTTGAAAAGGTATCCGAAAACGTAATCCCCTACCTTAAGCGTATGGGAATAGAGCTTGTAAGCTTCAATGTTCAGAGATTTTCGGACGCTAACCATGTTATCGACGATCTGGGCATAGACAACATCTCCCAGATCAAGAAGGACGCTGCAATAGCCAAGGCGAACGCCGATAAAGAGGTTGAAATTGCCCGTGCGCGCGCTTCTAAAGAAGCTAACGACGCCAAGGTGCAGTCTGAGACTGAAATAGCCATAAAGCAGAACGAGCTTCAGATAAAGCAGGCCGAGCTGAAAAAGGGCGCGGACATAAAGCAGGCAGAAGCCGACGCTGCATATAAGATTCAGGAAGAGGAGCAGCGCAGAACGGTTGAAATCACAACCGCAAACGCCAACCTTGCAAGGCAGGAAAAGGAGCTTGAACTGAAGGAGCGCGAGGTTTACATTCAGGAAAAGACCCTTGAAGCCTCCATCATGAAGGAAGCCGAGGCCAAGAAATACGCCGTTCAGCAGGCGGCAGAAGCCGACCAGTATGAGCGCCAGAAGGTCGCCGAGGCTGAGCTGTTCGAGCGCATGAAGCGCGCAGAAGCCGAAAAATACGAAGCCGAGCAGGACGCGCAGGCTAAAAAGGCTCAGGCAGAGGCGGAAAGATTCGCCAAGGAGCAGGAAGCCGAAGCAGTCAAGGCGGCGGGCATAGCCGAAGCGGAAGCTGTAGCCGCAAAGGGCAGAGCGGAAGCCGAAGCAATACAAGCCAAGGCAGAAGCCGAAGCCGCAGGTATCCTTAAAAAGGCGGAAGCCATGAAGGAATATGGCGACGCTGCACGCCAGCAGATGGAGCTGGATACCTTAAAGGTTTACTTCGAGCAGCTGCCCAAGATTGCCGAAGCCATCGGTCAGGGCTATTCAAATGTTGAATCCATAAAGATGTTCGGCGGCGAATCCTCGCAGCTTGCGGGCAATATTATGACATCCATCACGCAGGTGTCTGACGGCTTGAAGGAATCCACCGGGTTTGACGTTCAGTCACTTTTGGCAGGGTTCTTGGGCGGTAAGCTTGCAAGCGCCGGAGATGGCTCTAAGCCCGCGGCGGATATCGCTGAAAACAGCTGATTTTTGTAATATTTTGTAGATAATATACCTCTTGTAATGAGATATGCATATCCCCGCAGATGTCCTCTGTGGGGATTTTTGCGCGCGCCGGTTGAAAAGTCGATTAAAATGTGGTACAATACTACTGTCAACAAATATCCGTGATTTGCCCTGAAAGGAACCCATCATGAAGAAAATCCACAAGATAATAGCCGCTGTGATAGCGGCTGCCGCGGCGGCGATACCTTACTTTTACTGGGAGAATAACTCCCTGACCGTTACAAATTACACCTACGAAACCCAAAAAGCCGGAAAATCGCTTGACGGTTTTAAGATAGTTCACATCTCCGACCTGCACAACAAGCGCTTTGGCCGCAAAAACAGCCGTCTTATCAAGCTCATCCGCGAGCAGTCACCGGATATTATAGTCATTTCGGGGGACATTGCCGATTCGCGGCACACCGATATTGCGGCGGCTGTGGAATTCGTCTCCGAGGCTTCGGAAGTGGCACCGGTATATTACACCACCGGCAATCACGAGCATAGGTTTTCATCAGAGAAGTTCGACAGCCTGATTTCCGGCATCCAGTCCGCAGGCGGAACCGTTCTTTTAGACAAGACCGCCGTTATAGAACGAGGAGACGAAAGGCTTTATATCACCGGTCTGGCGGATTCCTCGCTTCATACCGGTATACTTAAGAACATCATGCCGCAGGAGCCGGGCTGCCTTTCCCTGCTGATATCACATCAGCCGCAGTTTATAAGCCTTTACACGCAATCCGGCGCGGATATCACCTTCTGCGGGCACGCACACGGCGGACAGTTCCGCATACCCTTTGTAGGCGGATTTGTCGCCCCGGGTCAGGGGCTATTTCCCAAATATACCGAGGGAATGCATTTCCGCGGAGATAAGGCGGTAGTTATAAGCCGTGGGCTGGGTTCCAGCATCATCCCGTCAAGAATAAATAACCGCCCCGAGGTCGTTGTTGTTACTATAAAGAGCGCCGAATAATTCCATCAGCGGCAATTTGTTTATTTCATCCTAATCATGCCGGGTTATTTTAGATAATTTTGGATTGACTTTTGCGCTCACTTATGTTAAAGTGTATTTATAGCAAATACATCTGTGTGTTCTTTGAAAACTTACAGAGCTGTAATTTGTAATCATATTTTCTTTTATCAAAGTGAGGAGTACTCATGAGCGAAAAATTTGTTGTTGTAAGAGCGGATGTTTTGCCTGAGGTTATCTTAAAGGTAATAGAAGCAAAAAGGATGCTTGCCATCGGCGAAGCAAGAACATCCACCGAAGCCTGCCGGGCCGTTGGGATATCGCGGAGCGCATATTACAAATATAAGGACTGCGCATTTATCTACAACGAGGAAACCAATTCCGGAATAGTCACCTATTTCTTTACTTTAAAGGACAAGGCGGGCGTTTTCAGTGAGGTTCTGGCGTGTCTTTACAACAACGGCGCGAATATCCTAACCATCAACCAGAATATTCCGATAGATTCCACCGCCACCGCAACGGTTACGGTTCGGTTCGAGGCAGGAAGCAAGGACTTTCAGCTTGTGCGCGAGCAGCTTTCGGCTTTGAGCGGAGTTGTAAAGGTTTCGGTATCCTACGGCAAATAAGCAATATTATTCAGAATGGAGAAATATATATGTCAACAACCAAAATAGCGGTTATGGGCTTCGGAGTGGTAGGCTCCGGAACAGTCGAGCTGTTAGATAAGAATAAGGATATCATAGAAACCCGCTGCGGTCAGAAAATCGAGGTCAAATATATCCTCGATCTTAGGGATTTCCCCGAAAGCCCGTATAAAGATAAGCTAACCAAGAGCTTTGATGATATATTGAACGACCCCGAAATCACTGTAGCAGCCGAGCTTATGGGCGGCAAAACCTTTGCCTATGACTACACCAAGCGGCTTTTGCAAAAGGGAGTAAGCGTTGTAACCTCGAATAAGGAGCTTGTCGCGACATACGGCGCCGAGCTTCTGAAAATCGCCAAGGAAAACGGCTGCAACTATCTGTTTGAAGCAAGCGTTGGCGGCGGTATACCGATTATCCGTCCATTGCATCAGTGCCTTGCCGCAAACCGCTTTTCAAAAATCGCTGGTATCCTGAACGGCACCACCAACTATATATTAACCAAGATGATATACGACCAGAAGTCGTTTGACGAAGCATTGGCCCAGGCGCAGTCGCTTGGATATGCCGAAAAGGACCCCTCTGCTGATGTTGACGGTCACGATGCCACAAGAAAGCTCTGCATATTAGGTTCGCTGGCGTTCGGAAAGCACATCTACCCTGAATACGTCCACTGCTCCGGCATCCGCGAAATCACACTTGACGATGTTGAGTACGCAGAAAACGCCGGCTATGCCATAAAGCTTATTGGACTTATAGAGAATACCGAATCGGGAATCGTGGCTACAGTCTGCCCAAGGCTTGTGAGCATAAACAATCCCCTCTCCGGCGTGAACGATGTCTTCAATGCCATAATGGTGACCGGCGACGCTGTGGGTGATGTCCTGTTCTATGGCAGGGGCGCAGGAAAGCTGCCCCCCGCATCGGCTGTCGTGGGGGATATTATCGACGCTGTTAAGCATAAGGACAAGGAAATAATCTCGCTCAACTGGTCTGACAGCGACTCGCGCGATTTTATCCGCCGCTACAAGACTGCGCCGGTAAGAATATACGCAAGAATAAGAGCAGTAAATGCCGACCGCCTGAAGGAGCTTATAACGGGGCTGTTCGGATATGTTGACTTCATTCCAAGAAAGCATCGCTCCGAAAACGAGCTGGCATTCATCACACCGATGATGATAGAATCGGAAATCGATGAAAGACTTGCAGAGATTTCAAAGAGCGCCGAGCTTAAAAAGAAGATAAGGCTGCTGTAAAATATAACCGCCGTCCGGAATATTCCCCGGGCGGCGGTTATTGCAGATGAAAAAACACCATGTATATACTCAATCAATCTATAAAACAATATCAATGATTTCCTTGCCGACTGTCTGAGCTTCCTTAATGACGTTTTCATAGTAGTTCTTAACGCCGTTCATATACACGACCGCGATATCGCATTTGCTCAGCATCCATCTTATCTGGATTTCTTCCTTACAGCGCAGTTCTGCTTTTTTAACAGCTTCGGGGTAAATGCCAATGCAGAATTCCACCGGCTGGGATTCACTTGTCATAACCTCATAGCATATTATCTCGGGATATTCGTGCTTAAGCTCACGCAGGGCGGAAACAACATGCATATAAAAATACCCTTTGTCGCCGATGTAAAAGCCTGTCGCCCCGCGGCTGACAATCAAATCCCTTAATAATTCCTTGATTGGCGCATAAGCTACCGATTTGGCTGCTGTTGCCTGCGCAAAAATCGACACATTCATAATAATGCCCCCTTATAATAATTTATTTTTCCTAATAGGAATATAAAATTATTATAACATATCCGAATCGGATATACAATACTTATATTGCATATTTTTTGAGAGGTTATGAAAATGGGAAGGCACAAATCGGATATAGATTACAGCATTATCGGAGCAAAAATAAGGGAGCTAAGGAAAGTCAAGGGCATCACGCAGGAACGCTTAGGCGAGCTTTCCGGAATTGAGCCAAGCAACATCTCCCACATAGAGCGAGGAGTGGCAAAGCTCAGTCTGCCCACGCTTATATCCATAGCAAACGCCTTGGAAGCAACGCTGGATGAAATAGTTTACGGCAACCTGAATAAAAGCTCGCACGTTTCGGTCGAACTGATAGACAGGCTTTTGTCTGACTGCACCGATGAAGAGATAATCGCAGTTGCAGAGATGATAAAGACCACTAAGAGAATACTTAGAAAGCAATAAGACAATGCCCAGTACTGTCGTAAAATATAACCGCCGTTCGGTAGATTTTTCCGGGCGGCAGTTATTAACAGTTATTTTGTTGTTTACAGATTGAGCAGTTTGCTATGTGAGCCTGTTCTCACCAACGTTAAAATAAGCATATCATTCTGAATCTTGTAGATTAAAAGCCAGTCAGGTTCAATGTGACATTCTCTGTAGCCTTTGTAATTTCCCTTTAGCTGATGGTCTTTATTTTTTGGCGGAAGAGGGTAACCATCGGCAAGCAAGGTAATAATCTCTTTCAGCTTATTCAAATCCAAGCCCTGCTTCTCGGCAAGCTTATAATCCTTTTTGAACTGAAGTGTTCTCTCGATTTCATACTTCATGAATCAAGCTCCTCGAAAAGCTCATCAACGGAACTGAACCTTCTTGTGCTTGGATCGGCAAGCATTTTGTCCGCTTCCTCCATGGCTGCAAGAGTTTCTTCGTTGGGTATTTCATAAAACATTGAGCTGAAAAAGTCAATAAAGGCTGCAAGCTGCTTTTCATCAAGGCTGTCAACAATCTTGTATGCCAAATCCCTTGTACTCATTGCAATCAACTCCTTAGTTTGATTATATCCCATCCTATTCGGATTGTCAAGACTATTATGCCCAATGCCAAAAGCCGCATTAATTATCCGTATTTTTCGAGATATCCATCGTCCGTGAGCACAGCTCGCCCGCCTCCTCGGCGCTGTGGGTTATCATAAGAACCGTTTTGCCCTCGGTAAGCCGCTTCACCTTAGGAAGGATGTATTCGCGGAGAGTTTCGTCGTCTATCCCCTTGAAGGGTTCATCAAGGATGATATCCGAAGCGCCGCAGAGCAGCGCTCTGGCAATGGCTGCGCGCCGCTTTTCGCCGCCCGAAAGGGTTTCGGTTGGCTTGAAGATAAGCTCGTCTGTAAATCTGAAGGCTTTAAGAGTCTCATAGGCTTCGCTTGGGTCTGCCCCGGCGATTATAAGGTTGCCAAAAGCGTTCAGGCAGCCTATCAGCCTATCCTCCTGAAAAACAAATCCAACGCGATCAGGTCTTTCAACCCTGCCGGAATCCTGACGTTCAAGCCCTGCCGCAATGCGCGCAAGGGTGGTTTTGCCCGCGCCGGACATTCCCATAACCGCAGTATGCTCCCCCGGGGCAAGTATCAGGGTGATATCATCCAAAACGGTTCTGCCGCCAAAGCTCTTGCTTATGCTTTCAAGGCTTATTCCCTTCGCTTCATACGCGGCTATCGGCGCTTCCTGCGCATATTCCTCTAAATATTTCTGGGAATACGCCCGCTCGGGTATCGCATAAGCCCGCTTCAGCAGGGACATCACAAGCTTTTCAAGCGTTGTGCTTATAAGTATTATGGCTGCCGTCCACGCCAATAGCTCCCCTGTTTCAAAGTAGAGCTTTGCGCGATACAACCGCTCGCCTATCGAGCCGGAGGATATTCCTATTACCTCCGCAGCTACTCCAGATTTCCAGCAAAGTCCTAATGCTACCGAGCATGCGGAAATCACAAACGGCATAAGCGAGGGCATATAGATATACATTACCCGCCTGCGCAAATTGATGTTAAATACCTTAGCCATCTCCAAAAGCTCGCGGTCTACGCTTTCAATTCCCTTTAGTATGTTTAGGTATATCACCGGAAAGACCATCAAAAAGGATATGAAAATGCTAAGGTTTTTGCTTCCGAACCAGATAATTGCAAGTATAACGAACGAAGCCACCGGCGTTGACTTTATCACCGAAGTAATGGGAGACAGAAGTATTTTGACCGCCGGCACTTTCGATGATATCGCTGCAAGAACGCATCCTGCAATAAATGCAAGCGCAAAGCCCGAGGATATCCTTACAAACGAAAAGCCGAGCGAACGCCATGTGTCCGCCTTGAATATCATCCCGAAAAACACCTTGGCTACACGCATGGGCGAGGCTATTATAAGCTCTGAATTAATGCGAGAAGCCACAGCCTCCCAGACCGCAATCCAGAAGGCTATGGCGATTACCCAAAGCAAGGTCGATTTGTGTTTTTTAAGAAAATTACTTGATGTAATAGAATGCTTCATCGGGAAGCTGTCCTCCGACTGACGTGGGGTCGCTGTTGTAAAGCACTGTTAGGTACTTTTCTATGCTTGTCTTCATATCTTCACCGGTGAGTGAAACTATGTTGCAGTAAGGCAGAGCCTTTTTAGCAACGCCCTCGGCTACTATATCGTATTTTCCGACAAGTGCGGCTGCACCGTCGTTATCGGTGTTAACATATTCAACCGAAGCGGCATACTCTTCCAAGAACTTCTCAACGGTTTCGGGGTGAGCCTCCAGAAACGCCTTCTGAACAATAGTAACACCTGTTACAAGCGAGCTTCCCTCAATCTTCTCCCATTCCTCGGTCAAATCAAGAGCTATCCTTATCTTGTCGTTCTTGGTCATTGCAACTGTTACATAGGGCTGAGGAAGAACGGCGATTGCGTTCTCGGCACTTTCAAGCATAGCCGCTACTTCTGTGGCTTCCGACTTGAACTCAACTGTAACATCCTTCTCGGGGTCGATGCCGTTCTGCTTTAAGATATGGTTAAGAACGTATTCAGGGGTCGTGCCCTTACCGGTGGAGTAGATGGTCTTGCCCTTCAAATCCTCAACCGAGCTGATGGTTTCGCCCGTCTCGACAACATAGAGAACGCCCAGGGTGTTGATATCTATAACCGCGATCTTGCCCTCGGTCTTCTTGTAAAGGACTGACGCCAGATTGCAGGGGACGTTTGCAATATCAGCCTCGCCGCTTACAATAAGGGGAACGATTTCGTCAGCTGTTCCGTAGATAGTTACGTTATAGGCACCTTCTGAAACGCCGCTTTCGGAATTATCCATCAGCTTAACCATGCCCATGGTGGTAGGGCCCTTCATAGAAGCAATATTTATGCCGACATATTCAACCGCCGCGTCATCATTGGTGACATCCGGATTATCGTTGGTATCAGCGTCATCAGCAGTATTGTCACCGTTGCTTTCGGAAAGCGAATCCGTAACCTCGGGGGCTTTGGTGCCGTCATCTGAAGTCGGCTCTGAGCCGCAGGCAGACAGGCACGTAATCATCATCATTGCGCAAAGCACAAATGCAAGTATTTTTTTCATTGTGAATCCAACCTTTCAAAAATATCCGCTTGGGGATTTAGTATTATTATTTTATTTCCTACGCTTGAAATTATCCCCTCGTTTTCAAGCTTAGAAATTGCTCTGAAAAGGCTCGCTCGGGAAAGTCCCAGTCGGCGCGCAAGCTCATCCTTTGAAAAGCTCAGCGCGGCAACATTGCCCCGAGCGCTGTGCTTAATCCAGAATGCAAGCCGCTCGGCGCTTCCAGAAATGGACATCAGCCTCAGCTTTCCGGCAAGATAGAGCATTTTTTGGTTGCAGAGCCGAACATACCGATACATCAGCACCCTGTTTTCGCCGAGAAGCCCGGCAAAAACATCCTTCGGCAGAAAGGCGACCTTAAGCTCGGTTCTGGCTGTAATCCGGGTAGGCATATCCTCCCTGACGAAGATATTGCAGATGCCGAACTCTGCACCCCGCCCAATAGTTGAAACTTCACCCTGCTCGCCCGGCGCAACCTTCGCGCTTCCGCGGAGTATCAGACCGATGCAGCCTACGCCGTTTTGCTCCTCGGAAATTTCTTCATCCCGCTTAAAATCGCGGAAAAACCAGTTTTCGGTGGAGCCTAAGCCCTCAAAAAGTGAGGATGTTTCAAGAGCTCTTTTAAGCATTTCCCTGTCGGTCATGATAATTCTCCCTGCTGCGATGATATTATAATGGATATTTGATAGAAGATTATAAGCTTTTTGCGAACAAATTATTAATATTTATCTCATATGATACACTATTTGAGGACTGATGTCAAGGATTATCGAAAAAATGCCGTGAAATCTGCGTATATCTGATTTCACGGCGGTTTCTTGGTTGAAATAATCATATCATGTCATTTATGTCCTGCTGCAAGTACGCAACCGTATCCCTGACGGTATCGGAAAAATCCCTTGTGGTATAACCCAGCTCAGCAGCTGCCTTGTCGTGGCAGAAATCCACCTCATCAGCGAGTGTTTTAATGGAATAGGCGGTGTAGATAGAGCGCTTGTGGGTAAGCCTTGAATACATCTCATAAACCGGTATCAGCCGCTTGGCAACTGAATATGGCAGGAACGGAAGCCTATGCCTTCTTCCTGTCAGAATTCTCATTTCCTCTATCAGCTCATCAAGCGAAACATATCGGTTGGAAAGTATGTAGCACTCGCCGCACCTGCCCTTTTCCGCTGCCAAAAGGATTCCGTTCGCCGCGTCGCGCACGTCAACAAGATCATAGCCGCCGTGAACTCCAACCGGAAGGCGGCGTTTCAGGTAAAGGCTCATCATCTGAACAAGATGGTTGCTTCCGTACCTGTCATAAGGACCAACTATTCCCGAAGGATGGACTATTACCGCGTCAAGACCGTTCTTCACAGCGTCCACAACCGCCTGAGTTGCTTCTGCTTTCGTCTTTGCATATGCACCCTCAACGGTATCGGGTGAAAAGCTTTCCACCTCCCGAACGGTCCCGCCCTTATTTTCCGGGATGGCGTGCACCGAGCTTACATATACCAGCCGCTTAACGCCGTATTGGCGGCATTTTGATATGATATTTTTAGTGCCGTTCACATTTACCTCATACACCTTTGAAGATACCTCCTTTTGGATACTTACTATCCCCGCGCAGTGTATGACTATTACTTCCACCTCATCAGTGCTTTCAAACAGGCGGTCTAAGCTCTCCGGCTTAGTGACATCCCCTGTGATATAGGAGATATTGTCGCCCGGTGTGCCGATTTCCTTGGGAAGAAGCAAGCCGCGGATTTGGCAGTCGGTGTTTACAAGCTCTCTTATTATTGCACCGGCAAGATGCCCCGCCGCGCCTGTTATTAAATAAACGACATTATTCATTTGCCTGCCCCCTTTTTTCAAAAAGCTCTTGCTTTTACTCCTTCTTCATGTTATATTATAATCAACCACAGTTGCTTATTCAATCGCCGGTTTTTATCAAACGATGGTTAAGCAACCAAGTCGGAAAAGAGGTGCTTATTTTGGCAAATAAGATGGATTTACGGTATATCAAAACCGAAAAGCTTATTGAAGATACCTATCTGAGCCTGAAAAGAAAGCATCGCCGCCCGATAAGGGTCAGCGAGCTTTGCGGGGCGGCACTCATCAACAAAACCACCTTTTACACGCATTATGAAACAATGGAATCGCTGCATGAGCATATCTGTGAAAAGGAGGTCGGGCAGATTATTGAAAGCTGCCCGAATATCGACGCCGCCTTTTCTGATACCGACAGCTTTGTAAGATGCTTCGTTTCCGCCATACAAAGCTGCACCCCCGTTTTGGAACTGCTTTTTCATGACGATGTGTCCGGTCAGATTAAAACCATTGAATCGGCTTTATTGAAGCACTATCTGGGGCGCGGAGTATCTCCCCAGCAGGAGATGAAGATGATATTTGCAATCGGCGGCGCCGCCAAGCTCTTAATCCCTGAGCAGAGCGAGGAAAGAATACAGCTTACTATACAGCTGATTGATAAGGTTATTCACAGCTGAGCACAAAAAATCGGCGCAAGTCCGCTTAATTGCGGATCCTGCGCCGATAATTCCGGCAATAAAAGCCGAAGCTCTGTTAATCATTCTCTATCATAAAATGAATAATCTCATTGTCCGTTTCACGCATTCCTTCCCTTGCAATGGCGCTTACGGCGTCAATTGTCTTTTCAACGTCATTTGCCACGATGCCCTCGCCGCTGTAAAACTGACTGTCGTGCATATACATCTGCATACCCAAAAGCCCCGCTTCCACCGCGGAAGCGATTTTCGCCGCACAGCTTGCCTTTGCGCCGTCGCAGAGCATACCCGAATTAATGGCAAGAGCATTTACGATGGTATGCGCAATTTCATCATAATGACCGCCGTAAAGATAGCAGATGCCCGCACCTGCGCCAGCCCCGGCGCTGGTTGCGCCGCAGTAAGCGGAAAGGCTTCCGATGCCCGTTTTCAGGTGAATAGTAACAAGGTTTGAAACCGCCAGCGCGCGGTAGAGCAAATCCTCCGAAACATTACATTCCCTGGCATATACAATGACCGGGATTGATGCCGTCATGCCCTGATTTCCGCTTCCGGAATTAATAACAACAGGAAGCTCGCAGCCGTTCATTCTGGCGTCTGAACCTGCGGCAGCATAAGCCTTGGCACGGTTCTGAACACTGTTTCCGTAGGAGCGTATCAGAATTTTTCCGATGTTTGCACCATATCGTCCGTTCATGCCCGCATGAGCAATGGCGGTGTTGTAGTCGATTTGACGCTTCAGTACCTCCCTGATATCATCTATTCTTACAGTATCGGCAAATTCAACAATATCCCGCACATTAAGCAGCTTTCTGTTTTCAGCAGCCTGTATAACCTCATCAGTAAAGGGCTTGTCCCAAATAATCTCATTGTTCCGGCGTATGCATACCACGTTTGTATGGTTCCCGATTATGCGAATAAAGGCACTGTCCGCCCCGGCAGAAACCTTCACCTGAATATCAAACGGGCAGTTTGAGTTCAGCTCACTTACAGTGATTCTGGCTGATTTCAGAAAATCATCCATCGATGTCAGCTGCTCATCGGTAATGTCTGACAGCACTTCAAGCTCCTTATCGGCGTTTCCGCAGCAGATGCCGATAGCCACTGCGGTCTGCAGACCCTTCCGCCCCTTTGTGTGCGGCACAATAACGCTTTTAACATTCTTTATGATGTTCCCGCTGACAGCCAGCTCCACCGTATCGGGCAGAGCGCCTAAGGTTTTGCGCGCGAGCGCTCCCGCATAGGCAACCGCGATCGGCTCGGTGCATCCCATGGCAGGAACTAATTCTTCCTTTAATATATCAATATATGTATCTATGATCTGACGGCTTAACATTTACGCTTTCTCCCTTTCAATAATGGGTCTGCCGCATGACGGCAATTTTTAAACGGCAATGCCATTAAAAACGCCGCAAAACCTATATATAGCGATTCTGCGACGATTTTCTGCTCAATATATTATAATCCGATTTTTAGCCCCTGTCAAGACAAAATAGCTCCGCTGCCAAAGCAGTCCGCCTAAGCTTAAAATTCTATTCGGGATTTCTGCTTTTTCTTGCGCTTTTCGGCGTTCAAAATAAAGAATACAGTGCCCGCAAGCCCTAATACAGTGACAGCAAGACCCTGCCATAAGTAAGGATAATGAAGCTTTATAACCGTTTTGCCCTTGTTAACGTATGTAAGATGATTTTTGGCATACGCGCCATTGTCCGGCTCAAAGATATCCTGCCATGCAAGAGTGGTGCAAACATTGTCATAATCCGAAAAAATCTCTATTCTGTTGCTGTAGTAATCTATTTTCAGCGGCACTATTTCGCGCTTTGGAAGCTCATAGGTATTTGCATTATACGCGTTTGAAAGAAGGATTCCCACCGCCGGGTCCTTTGTAAGAGTATAATGATAGCTCAGGTTCAGACCTATTACAACAATATTGTCGTTCTTCACGGTGCCGTAGAAGGGAAAATCCTCTTCAAAACCGTCAATCGTTCCCCATACCTCGTCAAGACCGCTGACATAAACCGTCAGCCAGTCGTTATGACCTTTTGCAAACAAATCGCAGTTAATACGACCGTATATGGTATCAAGCTCTGGGTAGCAGTTCTTAAAGCGAATCGGGTAGCACTCCAGACCTAAGAATGAACGTAGTCCTGTATTCTCGTCCTGCGGTATGCCGTCCGCCATAATAATTATTCTTGTACCGTTTTCGGAAAGCTTGATAAGCATTTCCTCGGCAGCCGCGCTATCAGTGCAGGTAAATCCCGAAAGCAGCACAAAATCATACTGTGAAAGCTGCTCATAGCTGTAATCGTTTATGCAGCAGGAAATCGTTTCCTCAACCATCGGGAAGTCAACAGCTATGGTTGGCGCACTTCTGCCTATTCCAATGCCGCGGTACTCCGATATAACGCCGAAGTTTTTGTCTATATCTTCAAGCAGCTCATCATTCAGGTGATAGAGCCGGAACCCGTCATTATATTCAATAAGCTCGTAACCGCATTTTGCTGCGGCACTATCGATCTCTTTCAGGCTGAGTTCTGTATTATATTGTTCAGTCGGGAAAAGAACAGTATCATTTCCCAGCTCCAGCATTCTGTCAAAGGTGTATAAAAAGCACTCTTGCTCGGCGGATTCATTCAACTGAATTATATTCCGGTAATCTGCCGCAGACTGTATTCCCTGACCGTAGCTTGTCGGCACCTTGTCGTCGCCATAGCCCGCAATTATATAAACGGCGTCATATATTCCTTTATACGGCTCCGGTGCAGAAAACCTTTGAATCGTTACCTTCTTGCCAATGTCGGCTAAGTACTGCCTGGCAAATGAATCATACCGCTCCTCCGGCTTCTGCCACGAACCGGAACCGGTCATCATTCCTGTGCCCAGTAGTGCTTCAACAATAAGCGATGCCATTATAACGCCTAATATCCGCTTTTTCAGCGATTTCCAGAAAAACAGCGATACAAACAATAACGTCAGCGCAATCGAAATAAACCTAAGCATCCAAAGGTACTGGCTTCCGGGAAGAAGCAAAAGTATCGGGTATGCGGCGGTTGTTGTCAACAGGCATATGAAAATTGCCGTAATGAACCCGGGCGCGGTTTCACGCTTGCTCAGCAGTGCGCCGATAATTCCTGATATAAATGCGGCAAATCCAAAATAAGGTGAAAGATTGGCAGCTGGGCCCTTCCAGCGGTTAACTATTTCTGATAATATCACGCCAACAGGGCTAACAGTTCTTATCAACGGCTGAAAAAAGTTTGCCATAATGCTTGAAGAGTCTATACCGGTGATGCCGCCTATAAGCGAAGGCACCACCCATATTCCGCATATAGCTGCGGACAATGCACAGGATACCGCAATGCTGAGCATACGGTGCGTTCCACGAAGCTTTCTGCGGTTAAGTACATAATATATCAGCAAGAATATGGCAACTGTAATAAGCACCATTCCAGCCCAGCCAACATGGCACATTATTATGAAAATAAAGCTTAAAATTATCGTTATAAGCTTTTTTCGGCTGCCATCTTTAAGATAATCGTATATGGCAGCAATGAAAATCGGCATTACCGTCATGCTTATGGAGCGCGCCAGAACGCCCTCGGCATAAAGCATAAAAAGGTTGCTCGGAACAAAGAACCATATAGCGCCGATCAGGCTTCCCAAAACGGGTCTGTTATGCCTATAGCCTATATACATCCATGGTATTGCGCAGAAAAAATACATCAGCCCCACAAATATCAGGTATCCATCGAAGGAACTGCCGCTCGCCATAGCCTGGCATCCGGCAAGTATCCACGATGAAACAGGCGACCAATAGCGGAAAGACTGAACACCGTTATACCACTGTGGGTCTATCAAAGGGAACCAGTTTCCGCCGTTTTTTATGCTGTTATACATCAAATCCCCGCGGTAGATATAAAACATAGTGTCCGAACCGGCGGGGTAAATGCCGCTTCGCGCAGTAAGAAACGCAGTAAGCATTCCAACCAGCACATATCCGATGACAACAAACGGAACAGCTATATATCTTGCGCGATTTTTCTTCTTTTCTGCCGCAGGCAAGTCAAATTGCGCGATTTCATCATTCACAGCTGCGGAGCATTCGTTTGCTAATGAATCATACTGCTTCAAAGCCTCATCCGCCGAATCGTATATTTTTCCGGGCACGTTGTTCCCGCTGCCGCTAAGCAATGCATTGTTGTCTACATCCAAATAAGTCATCGTTGTCAAGCCAAAATATCGTCAAGCATAATGTCAATAATTCTTAACATTGCTCCCTTCGAGCTTTTTTCAACGTTTTAAGTCTCTTTGCCAGAGCCATTACCTATGCCAAGGCTTTCCTTAAGCCTATTCTGCGATTCAAGCAGTTTCTTTCCGTTTTCGTCAATCATTATGGCGCTGTTGTATTGCCTGATAGCTTCCTTTAAGGGAATATCGGGCTTACACCGGTATACTATGTTCCCAACTATCTCCGCACCGGAATGAATTGCAGTCTTCTGTATAATCGGCGCTGACGATTCTTTGAAACGAACATTGAAAATAAGAAGGTAGTTATTTTTTGCAAGCGCACGGATAAATTCTGCACCGCAGAACGCCTGAGCATCAAGCAAAAAACGGCTGCGCTGTTCTTCTGAACTGCATTTTACTATTATATAGTTAAGCGGCCATACGTCTCTTTGCTCTAACTTGTCGATAAGAATATCAACAGCAGACTCGCCGAATACCATATATCTTGTGTCGTAAAGCTCCTGCCGGGTGAAAAGCCCGGTCAGCCTTTCTATCTGCCCGCGAAGCCGCTTGTTATCCTCGGCGCATCTGGCAAGCGCTTCATATCTGTTCTGAGCAATAACGGCTATAACAAGCCCACCCACGGCAAAGACTGCAAGTATGATGGCAAACAGAATCAAAAGGCTCATCTTCGCGCTTAGGTAGGAATTATTCTCAAGAACAATTGCCGAGGCAGTAAAAATACATATTCCGTATTCCTCTCCGCCGTATTCAAACCTGACGCCTGAGGCGATATATGAAATTCCGTTAAGCTCAACGGTTGAATGAATAACACAGTTGACCTGAAGCTCTTTTATAAATTCCATCACCGAATCGGAAGTAAAGCAGGCAGCCGCTGTAAAGCCCTTAAAGCGGTTTGTTTCCTGAACATTCTTTACAAAAATCAGGGCGTCATCTTTTGAAAGCGTCCAAAACCTGTAGGATGAAGCTCCGAGCGTGGCAAGAATGCCGTTTACTATAGCCTCATCAGATTCATCCTCGATCAGGTTTATCTGATCGAGAACCAGCTGAACATAGCCATCCTGCTGAACGGCATAAACATCCAGCATGCCCTGCTCATAGGCACCGAACTGAAGCCACGCAAGAAATCCTACAGCTACAGCCGCCGCAAGAACAATCAAGGTTACCAGCCATGCGTTTATCTCATGCTTTTTCCTTTTCCTGTTCATAATTACGGCCGCTCCTTTCACCCGATTTCAAATCTGCCCGATTGGCAGCGCAGAAAAAGCAGGCTTCGGCTTCAGCTATCTTCCTCCGAGTCATCATTAAAAGCTTTGTGCAGCTTTTCAAACCAACCCTTAATCTTTTTAAAATCACTCCTGACTACCGAGCTGAAGAGTTCAGCCTCTTCCGAAAGAGTTCTTGTCTTCCACGAGGATTCGGTGCTTATGCTGTTGATTATTCCGGAAAAGCGGATTAAGAAAACAGCAAGATTGAATAAAGGCATAAGCGGAACTATCCACCACTGCCTTGCATAGTATCTGCGCAGATCCTTGAATTCGCTTAAAAAGCCGCAAATCGAACCGTAATAAGCATAGCCGCAGACGGTGTATATTCCATAAAGAATAAGTGCCGCAAGCGCAACGGTCTTTGCGGAATAGCCTATAAATATCAGGCAGACAAGCGCAAGATACCATATTATCCGCGGAAAGGAAAAGGTATGGTCATACATAAGGGTTATACCGCTGATGTCCTTAAAAATATGCCCTGCCCTCATATTTTCGCCCAAGAACATCTTTGAAACTTCAAGGCTTCCTCGCTGCCAGCGCTGACGCTGAGTATAAAGCTTATCAACGCTTTCAATCGGGTTGACAAAAAAGATAGACTTTTCGCTGATGTACACCCTGTCCTTCTGAAGATATCTTAGCTGAAAGGTTATCTGAGTATCCTCTGCAAGAGTGTCTGTGCTATATAGCTGAGATTTCAGTATTGCAGACTTGCGAAAGGCAGAAAATGCGCCAGAAATAGTATAAATTGCGTTGAACTCGGAAGCACACCTTCTTCCAGCAAGAAACGCCTGGGCATATTCCATAAACTCAAGCTTGCGGAATATCCTTGAAAGCCTATGCGGATACTTCTCTATCATATCCGGGCGGGTCATAATAGTTCCGGTCATACAGTTTATTCCGGGGTTGTGCTCAAACCTGTCTACCATCCGGGTAAGGGCGGATGGCTCTAAAACGCCGTCGGAATCTATATGTATAATATACTTCCCATCGCTGTTATAAATGGCAAGATTCAGTGCGCGCGCCTTTCCCTGCTCGGCATTCATCCACTGCATATGCAGACCGCTGTACTTTTTCTGGCAATCGGTATAAACGGCAAAGCTCGAATCAGTCCCCTTGTTGTTAACAAGCAGCACCCTTATCCTGCTGTTGGGATATTCACTGTCATAAATCGAGCGGATACATTCTTCAAGAGTGCCCTCAGAATTATAAACCGGCACTATAATTGATATTTCCGGATAGATAATCGGCTTTTTCACCTTGTCTGCCGCTATCCTTTGCTTTATAAGAACAATGAAGCTTCCTACAGCCGGCAGCACTTCCATTATTATAGGAATGATTATCCACGCACCCCAGAATATAAAGGAATTTGCCAGGCTTTTAAGAACGCTCATATGTAAACTTCCCTATCCTCATACGGATTATGTTGTAATTGAAATATGCCGTATAAGTATCAGTAAGGCTTCCGAAAAGCCCTGAAACAGACACAACCGCTTTTGCAAGCGGTTGCGACAAAACAGGTCTTACCAGAATCATCATGAAAATGAACAAACCGAAGCTTCCGGCAATATACCGCCGCAAGTTCGGCTCTGCACGCTGAGAAGATACAGCCACAGCATTATTATAACTATATAAATCATTTATTTTTCACCAAAAGCTTTTTCTTTTTTAAATGATATATTCCCGGAACGGCTGCAATACAAAGTAATACGCCCAATACTCCCCCGGTGGAGGCACCGGCTGTTGTGACCCATTGACTGCCAAGCTGACGGAACTGCGCGCTTATTGTTTTAACATCAGAAGCTCCGTTCAAGCCCGCTTTTTTCGCAAGCATTTCAACATTGACCATATACTCCATATCCCACTGAGAAGGAAATTTGGTTACATAAGCCACCCCGAAAAGCTGACCTTCTGCCGTCAGCTCATCAATAGCCATATTCTCTTTCAAGCCGATATATCCAGCGTCAACGATATAGTATTTGTGCGCATTTCCAATGTCGTTCATATTTGCGGCATAGTCAGCTGCGGTGGAAAAATGCAGTCTGCCGTCATAGCCCGCGCTGATCAACACCGCGTTTAAATCCGCATGATTGGTACCGTTAACGCTCATATAAAACTGCCGCATTCCGCCAAGCTCCTGATTCTGATGAGCAGGCATTAAGGTAACGGTGTGACCGTAAACATAACCGTTTCCGTTGTTATAAATGGCTCCTTTTACGTATTCGGCATATTCATCA
>CALDFS010000309.1 GCA_937942105.1 uncultured Ruminococcus sp.
CAGGGCTTTTTTGTTATGCCTTTATTTGGTTGGGGAGATATTTCTTTCACGCTATAACCTCCATAAATTTCGTCGTACATAATCATGTTGCAATCATGCTTATGCCAGGCCCGTTCAAATATTTGACTATTCTTATTTATATCAACATTCTTCTGCCGTGCACTGCAAAAGAATACTTGATATTTCTGCATAAGCCGCCGCAAAAATACATTTTTTTGCGGTTTTGGCTTTTCATGGTTATAGTATAGCACATGCTGGTATAGTTGTCTATATCACTTTGGGAATATTTTTTATTCCTAAAGTGATATAGACAAGTTAAAATGCTATGTTATAATGGAATCATCTTAATTAATAGGAGGAATTTTAATGAAAAACCAAATTCAAAGAATCTTAACCGTTTTTGCGGCAATTGCCGCGCTTTCTGGCACGGGGTTACTACCGAAACCGTTGCCTACGCCGCCGGATGATTTTTCAATAACTCAGCCAGACCACAAAAGCGGCAATGAAGACGAGCCGCAGTTTGATATCCCGATCGACGAATCAGACCAAATTCTACAGTAATTTTTCATTTATCAAATCTATCTGAAATAAATCGCTTGCAGTGCTCTGCCAATGATCTGTTTTCCATAACCTCAGCCTGCTTTAAAGCTAATTCAGCATAGTACCTTGAAGCTTCTTTGTCGCCAGGCAGATTTCTTTCGTAGAGTCCATATGCCAAATTATATAGGGCTTTTGACAAATGTGAGCACCGTCCGGTTTCTCTTGCAAGTTTAATTCCTTGATTGGATATGTTTATACTCTCATCAATTCGCCCAGCAAGTCCTAAGAACTTCGAAAGGTTGTATAAAACCATCGGTTCGGTTCTTAGGGCTTCTTCTATGTCACAAATGTGAATATCATAAAAGTTTTTAATATGATATAATATCTTTATTGCCAAATCTGTTTTATCAATTTTTGCATATTTAAGTGCCAGATTATTTAACAAAAGTATATCTTCGTATGTGAGTAACAGTGGCAGGTTGTCTAACGAATAGTTGCTATGCGTAAGCTTAATAACTGCCTCTAGTTGGCAAATTGCCTCCCAAGCAGAAAGCTCGCCCTTGTCATCTCTCATCAAAACATCCATAGTTGCATAGGTTTGCTTTGCATATTGGGAAAGCCCGCTTAAATTATTCTTGTTTTTCGACAGTATACTTTCAACTGCATCAAAATCTTTGGCAATATATGCCTGACGCAAGCTGAATCTGTCATTATAGTTTACAATGTCACTGTCCCTAACCATTAAATAAACGCTCGAATCTGAAACCCCAAGATACTGCAAAAGTGCAACGATAGTATCAGGCTTAAGCATTTTCTCTCCGCCTTCAAACTTTGAAAGGGCAGACTGAGTGCAGATTCCTGTTGCCAATTCTTCCTGTGATATTCCTTTCGCTATACGCAATTTTTTAACAAGCTTTCCAATACTGTATTTCATTATATTTCCGCCCTTCAAATACATCTCCCTATTATTAACACTATACCACACAAAAGTGCTAAAGTCAACATGATTAGCGGCGAACGGTATTACAGTATTAAATTTACAGCCTACTTGCTCTTGCTCACATCGCTCAACGTTTCAAACTTTCCTCTTACAATAGTCTGCACGCTGCCGTCAAGTGCGTCCACAAGGTAAACCTCCGGCACTCCGAAGTTGGCGTCTGGAATAACGGAGGGTCTGAAAGCCCAGAACGGTCGTATCTCGAAATCGCAGGTAGTAATCGCAGTGTCCCAGTAGTATTCGGGATATTCCCAAATGCTGTAATAGGGGTAGCCCTTGCAGATAACGAGATAATTCAGCTCGGCATCAAGCTCTAATCCGATATTGGGAGCAAGCGCAGCGGATAGAAGGTCGCTTGCTTTTCCAAGGGTCAAAAGGCTGTCGCCGGGCTCGGTTTTGGCGCCGAGCGCAAAGGAATAATCCTTTTTGTACCTTGTTAATACCTCTTTTTCTGCGCACCATGTGAAGTTGTTGTTGAAGAATATAAAGGGCTTGCCGGCTTTTACGTCATCTTCAAAGTAGATGTAATCAAGCTCGTTAACATCATACCAATTTCCGTTTTTGTCACTTCGCTGGATTGAGAAGTAGTAGCCAAAAGTGCCGTCTCCTAAATCATTTACTCTCACGCTTTTAGCGGCGTATTCAAAGTCTTCGGGGTCTGATTCGGCAAGATAATCGTTCCAGAAGGATTCTACGTATGCTATAGCATCATTAAGCTCCCATTCCTCGCCGTCTGCCATTTTATAGCTCAATCCTTCCGGCGGTCTTTCGTAGTCGAGATTATAGGTTTCAACGCTCGGACAGCTCTCAAACCAATATTTTTCGTCTGCGGTGAACTGACCGCCTGTTTCCGAGCCCCATACATTGCCCGTGGAATAATAGAAGCTTGCAAAGGATTGGTCTTTATCTTCATCCGGCTGAAATATATCGATATCATAGCCGGCGGTATTCTTATTAAGTACTCTGCCATCCTTTTCTGACCAGAACGGTTCGTCGTGCGCGCCGTATTTTTCCATGCCATCATCAACATCACCGGCTTTTACATATTGCCAGTATTTCGGATCGTTGATGTCATCCACCCGGTCGGAATACAGTAGGTTTACAACCTTATCAAGGGTAAAATCCTCATTCGAGCCGATTTCAATGTCATAGGTCGGCATAAACTGTCCCGCACCTATGCGTGCATTTAGCATTTTGATGTTTTTGTAAGACTTTTGCAGATCGGTTTCGAGCTGACTGCGGATAGCGTTCAAATCCCCGCATTCAGCTGTTGCAGTCTCGCCCGATTCCGGCGAAGAGTCTTCCTCTTCTTCTGCACTATTGCCGGTGGGACTGTTTTGCGCGGGCGGATTTGCCGACGGTCCGTAGGTCTGTCGGTCGAGGCTGTCCGGGGCTTTAACGCATCCGAAAAGAAAAAGGCAGATTGCCGCGCATAAAAGCAGGACAGATTTATTATTCATCGAAGGTCACCGTTCCTTCTGCATTTTCGGAATCATCGGAGCTTTCGGTTACAGCCGGTGTTTCTGTGTTCTCAGAGGTTTCCGCGCCGGCATTCCCAAGCTCGAACCACACATCATGCACAGCGACGGCTTCTATCTCGGATATATCCACCGGAATAATAAAGCTATAGTTATGGTAGTACACGTCGGTGTCAACGTCCGCCCCGCCGGTAACAGCGAGAATAATCTGGTATAAATCGGTGTCAAACCAGTCTTCCTCATCACATAAGATGCTTCCGTCACTCTTTCTGAACTTGAATTTGTCGACTGCAAGGAAGTACTTATCGCCGTCCAAGCCAAGCGCCTTTTGCTCGGAATAGCTGCCGTAGACTGTAAGTCCCAATGGGGTTAGCTTAAGCTGAAGCGTTGCGCCATTGACCTGCTTCCTGCCGCTGATTTTGACCTTATCGTTGAGGGTGTCAATGCTCTCTGTATCGATATCGAACCTGAAAGTACCGCTTGCGGCGACCTCGAATCCGCTGCCGATATCATATCCGAAGTTAACAAGTTCAATGGTTATGACGTCTTCAGGTATCTTCCTGATTTGTGAAATGCCGTAGGCATAGCTGTAAACCGTTCCTTCCTTGGATATCAGCGTCGGCAGATAACCATCATTAGCATCAATGTTGCTATCGACACTGTAAAAGCCGACAGAGTCGCTGTTTTTCGCTTCTTCAGGCAGGTCAAGGTCCTTTATATCAACCTCTACGATAGCAGAAACCGTAAGGCCGTCGCTGGCGATAGAAACAAGCTTGGGTTCAATCAGGCTGTTTTCGTTTGCATCGGAAACCGCTGTAATCGCGATATCTCCCTCATTTTCGTCGGGATTTTCCATCATGGTAAAGCCCTTCGGTCGGTTTCTTTCCTTGTAGAATTCCCGCATCCTCCAGCCGCCGCTTCCGACTGCGGCAACGGTTGTAGCGCAGACTGCGGCAATTATCAGCGCGGCCGCAAGAATCGCCGAAAGTCTGGGCTTGGAACGCCTTTTTACGGTCTTTTCCGCCCCTGCATCTGCGCGTGGCACTTCGACTCCTATTTTTAGCCGCTCGCAAAGCTCTTCAAATTTCTGCTCGTCAATTTTTTCTGCCTGCATGGCTTGCTTGTATCTGTTAGTTTTCATAGTCATCCTCCATTAAAAGATAGTCCTTCAGCAATTTTCTTGCGCGTGCAAGGCGCGAGCCTATGGTTGCCGGCTTTTCACCCAGAACCTGTGCTATCTGGGCTATGGTCATATCCTCATAATAGAACAGGTGAACCGGCAGGCGGTACTTTTCCGGAAGAGAAAGCACCGCCGAAAGTACCTCAATATCCTCCTGCTCGGGCTGTGAATAGTGAACTATATCATCAAGCCTTCGCAGGCGGGAGCTTTTCTTAAGACTGTTTTTGCACTTGTTTATCGTCACCCTTATAAGCCATGCTCGCTCGTGCTCGTCCGATTCAAAATCCGGTGCGGATTTTATGTAAGTCTCAAACACATCCGAAACTATGTCCTGAGCGTCAAACATATTTTTAAGGTAGCTGAACGCAAGCTTTGTAAGACTGCGGTAATATAGCCGGCACATTTCGCAGATGTGTTCATTCCTGCTTTTATTCGGCAAGCTTCACCACTCCTTTCATTATATTCTGCTGTCACTGATGACCTTGCTTTCTATAGCTATTATATATACAATCTGAAGGCTATGAATTTTGCAATTAATAAAAAATTAATAAATCTAACGTATATTTATTTTGTTGTATTTTTTATGCGATATTTATAGACGCTTTATAACAAAAAAACTCAGGGCGCAGCTGGGCGATGCCGGTTTGTGCCCGATTATTTGCTTTCATTTCAGAAAAAATTAGTATTAGATAATCTCGGCATGACAATAACAAGGCTCAGAAGCTATTTCGCCCCTGAGCCTGAATTATTTGTATATATCCATCTTCCGCGGAATATTATACTGATATTTGTATAAAACAACGTCAAAAAGTAGGCGCATGATTATTGCAGCCCTTTTACGATGATAGCCGTGCTTGCCTTTAACGTCACTTCTTCGTAAAATAAACCGTATAAGCCTCATTGGTTATTTCATAAATCGGCTTGAACAGTATGTTTTCAGCCTGATTCCTTGTAACATAGCAATTCTGCTTCCAAGGGAATGTGCTGTAGGTGTGTTCGACCTGCGGATAAAGGAATGTCTCAGGCTTTTCAAAGTTGCCGGCAAGTCCGCAGTCGCAGTCTATAAGCCCTGCAAGAACTATAGGACCGTCAACCACAGCCGCAAGCTCAGGCATATCAGGCAGCGCTTCCATGACCGGCTTTCAGGGGAAAAGTATCTTCCAAACATCGTCCGACCACTGCTTTCTGATTTTAATCCAGCCGTTTTGAATATCCGCATTTTCCACCGGCGTACCGTTTAGCACAGCGACCGGCTTGCCGCATACCCAGTATGGCACGCGCAGAGATAACGTGAATTCCTCAGGCTCTGATGAGCTGATTCTGAATTTAAGCGACCATCTTGACATATCCCCGCCGCCGTGCTCGTCAAACAAAACCTGACTGTTGTAGCACCTCATGTCGGTCGTCTGCCCGATGATTATATCGGCTTTGCCGTGATGATATTTCAGCTCCGAGGGGATATCCTGGCTTACCATCAGCGCGTCGTTTTCCTCGTCCGCAAAATAAATCAAATCGGGATATAAGGTCTGAGCCTGAACCATCGTTCCGTGACAGCACCAGAAATCATGTGTCTTGCTGCCCCACTTTTTCCGGCTTCCTGCCTTAAGCGGAAGGAAATAAGCCGGTGTTCCGGTTTCTGGGTTCTGCTGTGCCAGAAAGCCGTTGTATAGGCATCTTTCAATATAATCGGCATACTTAACGTCGCCGCTCCATCTGAAAAGATACTGTGCCGTTCTTACCATGTTGTAGACTGTGCAGAATTCCTGATTATTGTCGCCTAAGAATTGACCATGCATATGGGGAGGTATCCAGAATTCGCCCGAATTGCTGCCGCTTGTGCATAACATTCCTCTGTCAGTCACGGCGCATTTCCAGAAGCTTTCTGTTCGTAAGCGCCACTTTTCGTCGCCGGTTACTTCGTAAAGCTTCGCCGCTCCGTGTGAAAGAGGGATGCTTGCGTTCGCATGGTCGTTGGAAAGAGCGTCCTTGCCGTCATCAAGCTGGCGGAACATGGCATTGTCGCTGTAACGCTTGATAAGGAGCATATATTTTTCGTTGCCGGTAAGCTCGTAAAGCTCCGCCCATTCTTCAAGCATACCGCCCTGCTCGCCGCCATAGACGGCATAGCTGCCGATTCTCTGCATTTCATCAGTCCAGCGAACATACCAGTCGGCAAGCCGGTCGACTATTTTAAGCGCCTGCGTATTGCCTGTGAACCTGTATGCATCGGTCAGTCCCATAATTGTTTTGTGCATTACATACTGCGGCGACCATATATACTGCCCCTTAGCCATCATTTCAAAATACTTTTCCGGGATGGAGCCTACCCACTCACCGCCGTTAAGCCGCTGACACTTTGCAAGCTCGGAAATGATTTTATCCAGCTTGACTTTAAGCTCCATATCGTTATCATTAGCCACAAGCGCAGACGCGGCGGACAGCCAGTGACCCAGAAAATGCCCCCTCAGCTGGCATACAGGCGCCTCCCATCCCCAGTGAAGCTTAGCGGAAGAAGGGTCGCCGACCGATTGCAGCCCCGGCATGACTATTCCCGCCTCAAGATAGAAGTTTTGCAGCAGGCACTGCGAATCAAGCTCCATCAGGTATTTTCTGTTGACGTCCATTCGTTCTCTGAAAAGTCCCGGAAGTATGGTCACATCTTTTTTGTCAAATTGTTTCAGCATATTATTGCCTCCGTTTTTGTTTTCTCGTGATTTTTAAGCCAAGGCGGCAGTGTTGAACACCATGACGGCGTTCCAGTAGATCGAATTTTCGTTTGTAAACCAATCGCCCGGGTCGTCTGTATAGCATTTAATCGGGAATCTTGAAATAATACCGCCGTTGTAGGAATTGATTCCGCCGGGCATATATCCGTTCGGGAAGCCATCCGGCGAATTACCGTCATAGATATTGCTGAAGGTGCAGCTTATAGAATCCTCGCCAAAGCCTGTTATATATGATTTTCTCATTGCGTTAACGCCAAGGATAAAGTTCAGCGCGTCCTGCATAATGCTGCTGTCATCCTCCAGCCCAAGAAGGTGGTTTCCTATATACATATCCTGTGAGCTGCCCAGAATAGTATTAAAGCTGCCCCACCAGAAGCTCCATTCATTGATGGCTATGCTCCATGGGTTATCTTCATATCTTTTAATGACGGATTTTTTCCAGCTTACGAATTTCTTTTCTATCAATTCCACTGTTTCCGCATCCCTGTCGTCGCAGAGAAGGTAGGTAAAATAACCGTAAATGCCCATATTGCCAACGCTGTGACCATTACCGTCCTGACTTATAGATATAAGATTGTTGTTAAACTCATCAAGAAAATACTTCTCATACGTCTTATCTCCGGTGGCATAATACAGGCAAGCCGCCGCCCAGAACGGCGAGGATGTATTCTGCTCGCCCGAATAGGTGGTTTCGGCATATACCGCTGGATTCTCTTCAATATATTGCCAGCCATTTTCAGCTGCGGCAAGAAGCTTATCGGCATAGCCTTGGTCGTACTCTCTGAAGATTGTCGAAGCAAAGGCAAGAACTGCGGAGCTGTCGGCGGTTGCGTTTGTCAGACATTTGTTTTCACTGCCGTTCCACACGGTGCGGTCGCCGTCGCCATCGTTTTCGTTTATGGATTTCACTTTCAGATAAAATCCTCCGCTGTTATTATCCTGCATTTTCAGAATAAAGTCAAGCTCATATTTAACTTCGTCTAAAATATCAGGAATGCCGTTTCCGCTTTCGGGGATGTTGTTCTGACCGTCGCAGAATTTATCCGGGAACAGCTTATACGCCCACAAAAGGGTATTGGCGGCAGTTGCCCCGGGACATACGTATTTGCCGACGTCTCCGGCGTCATACCACCCGCCGGAAACATCTAAAATGGTGCTTCTGTCGGAGGAAAGGGGAGCGCTAAAGTCCTTTTCTGTCATATCCTTGCGGACGAATTTTCCGCCGTGCGTTTCGGTGATTTCAGTGTTTGCCCGCTGATAGTAATAATATCGCATAGTATCTGCAAGGAGTCCATCATAAACATCATCGGAAATCTTAAAGGAGAGCGAATCCTCAATTCTGCCGTTTTTCATCCTAAGATAATATGAGCCGGGCTTCTTATATTCCGAAAAATCCGCGCACAATATCTTTTCACCCGAATACTTCTCGTCATATTCGCTTATAAGGGTGAGCTTTGAGGTGAAAACAGCCTTGCCCGTCTCAGCGTTAACAAGCTGGAATTTATCGCCCTCTTTTACATCAAGCGTTTCGCTGAACCCTGTCACAAGGGCGCGCTTCTGCGATTCCGGCTTATAGCCCACCTGATTGACCTTGAATTCGGGGAATGTTCTTTCCTTATCATCTGAATTTATCGTGATATTTCTTACATGAATCGGCGCAGAAGCATTTCCTATAAGAAACTGCCTTGCATGAGTCAGATCTGTTCCGGCAGACTTGGCAATGTCTGATATGGGTATCCGAACGGCTTGCCAGTCGGTGGTAACT
>CALDFS010000310.1 GCA_937942105.1 uncultured Ruminococcus sp.
GCACTTTCTTGATAAATTTTCAAGGAAAAAATACAATTTTGCTTGACTGTTACACTGTATTCAGTTATAATATATTTATATATGCACAATATATCGAATGGATTAACAGAATACTTTCGCTTATTTCCGAGCATAATAGTATAAAATAATTCTTTTGGAGATATATTATGCCGGAAAACAACGAATCAACCGCAGAGGTAACCCAGGAGCAGGCGGAATTGAGTGAGCAGTACCGCGATATCGCAATAACCAATTCCAGTCACGTTATCCACTGCCTGAGCATCATCGGGCAGATAGAGGGACATTATATTCTGCCTCCTCAGAACAAAACCACCAAGTATGAGCATATCATGCCTGCGCTTGTGGCTATAGAGCAGGACAGATCCATCGAGGGTCTGATAATAATCATCAACACCGTTGGCGGAGATGTCGAAGCGGGGCTTGCCTTGGCTGAGCTTATATCCTCGATGAAAACTCCGACGGTTTCGATTGTTGTCGGCGGGGGGCACTCCATCGGCGTGCCGCTGGCGGTAAGCGCAAAGCACTCGTTTATAGTCAAGTCCGCGACTATGACGGTTCACCCCGTCCGCCTGACGGGGCTGGTTCTGGGAGTGCCTCAGACGCTTTCGTATTTTGAAAAGATGCAGGAGCGCATAGTCCGCTTTGTTGCCGACAATTCCCGAATATCCGCCGAGCGATTTAAAGAGCTTATGCTTCAGACCGGCGAGCTGGTTATGGATGTTGGAAGCGTTTTAACAGGTGAAGACGCCGTTAAAGAGGGTATAATAGACAGCGTCGGCGGGCTGAGCGAGGCTATAGAGTGCCTTTATTCCATGATAGAATCGGGGGATTCCTAATGCTGTATACCATAATAAGCGAGTATGATGTGTTTACCCGGGGCGAACAGCCGGGAAAATATTTGAGCGTTTCGGGCGGAAAGGTAGAATATACCGCCGCAGGCAAAAATAAAGTAGTAAAGAGCTTGTTTTCAACCAACCCTAAGATGTATCTTGACAAAAGGTACATTCCGGGGACAAAATTATAACATCAGGGGGTAATTACCAATGTCAATTCTGTCAGCAATTTTGCAGGCCATCATTCAGGGGATAACCGAATTTCTTCCGGTTTCTTCTTCGGGGCATCTTTCACTTTATCAGCACTTCACGGGCAACAACGGCGAGGGCGCGCTGATGTTCTCGGCTCTTCTGCACTTGGGAACGCTTGCAGCTGTCTGCACGGTGTTCTATAAGCAGATATGGGAGCTTATAAAGGAATTCTGCCTTATGGTCAAGGATATATTCACCGGCAGGTTTTCGGTGAAGGATGCTTCTCCTCAAAGAAGGGTAGTGTTCATGTACATAATTTCGACTGCAATGCTCATACCCTTCGTAATCTTCAAGGGGGTATTCGAGGGCTTTTCTGAGGATGGCTCTATTCTGATGGAGGGCATATGCTTCCTATACACCGCCGCGATTCTGTTTATGGCAGACAGAACAGCCAAGGGCAGCAAAAAAGCTGTTGACATGAAGTATAAGGATGCCGCAACGATCGGCTTCTTCCAGGGCGTAGCTCTGCTTCCGGGCGTTTCCCGATCCGGCTCGACTATATCTGCGGGGCTTTTCTGCGGTCTTACCCGCGAATCCGCTGTAAGCTATTCCTTCATTTTAGGAATCCCGGCAATCCTGGGCGGATGCCTGATAGAAGTGAAGGACGGTATAGCCCAGAAGGCAGATATCGGCGTGGCTCCCTGCATAATCGGCTTTGTGGTTGCGGCTATAGTCGGATTTCTGGCTATTAAGCTTGTTCAGATGCTCATAAAGTCGGATAAGTTCAAGGTGTTCTGGATATATACCGGAATACTCGGAGCGGTTGTTATAATCATTGCAATCATTGAAGCAATAATCGGTCATGCACTCGTAATCGGATAAAAATACATAAAAAGGATGTTATAAAATGGCGCAGAAATCCTCAGCTTCTACCCGCAAAAGAACCTCAACGGCTAAAAAGAATACCAAGGCGGTAAGCGAAGCAAAAAGAATTCAAAAGCACAGAATGTGGTCAACGGTGCTGTCCATCGTGGGCGTGTTCCTTATATTCTTAACCTGGCTTAAGGGCGAATCACTGTGGAACAGTATGCAGATGATACTTTGGGGACTGTTTGGAATAAGCGCGGCAATTGTCGCGCCTATTGTCATATATGTAGCAATAATGCTGGCACTGGATAAATCAAAAAGTGCGGTTGTGGTAAAGCTTGTTCAGGGGCTTCTGTTGATATTGCTTGTAAGCCCGATGTTTGAAATTATCTACGGCTTTACATCAAAGACAGGCGCGTTTGTGGGTGAGGATTTTACAGCCAAGCTTACAAACCTATACCAGAACGGCTCGGTGAACCATCAGGGCGGCGGAGCGCTCAGCATCTTTCTGGGCGGAGCGCTGACCGGTCTTTGCGGTGAGGTCTGCGCCCTTATAATCATAATTTTGCTGATAATTCTGTTCGTCATGCTTTTAACCAATATTACCTTTGTGGATGTTTTCAGAAGGATATCTATATGGATATCCCGCCTGAGAAGCTCTTTGAGTGAAAGCAGTGAAGAGGCTGCAATCAAGCGGCTTGAACGCGAGGAAGCCCGCCAAAAACAGCTTGCCGAGGAGGAAGCTGCCCGTGAAAAGGACCGCAGGGTGGATATAGCCAAGTTCATAACCGACGATATGCCGCCCCATACAACCGAACCTCAGCCCGAGGATGCAGATAAGAAGCCGCGCAAAAAGCGCAAGGGCGAAAGAATGCCCGCAGACTTTATCATGCCGGATGAGCCTGAAAAGCCGGACGAGTCTTGTGCTCCTTCGTCAGAGACTCCTGCCCCTGCAGAGCTTATGCAGGAAGAACCGCCCCATATTGAAGAAACCAAGGATATCCCGCCTTTGCGCGTTGCCGAGCCTACCTCTAAGCTTGACGATTCCAAGCTTAAATCCGCCGAGCCAGAAGTAACCACCGCCGGTGAGGATGATTCAGTCAACCCTATATATGTTGAAAAGGACGGTCAGACAGCTCTTATCGAGATGGATGATGCAGATGTTTCCGGCTATTCAGTTCCGCCGATAGAGCTGTTGAACCCTGCAAGCCACGCCGTGGAGAGCGATGATTTGCTTATTGAAACCGACAAGAATGCCGAAACGCTGGTAGATACCTTGAAGAGCTTCGGAGTTGTAACAAGGATAGTGGGAATCCACCGTGGTCCCTCGGTAACAAGATACGAGCTTCAGCCGGCTGCGGGCGTAAAGGTTAGTAAAATCACCAGCCTTGCAGATGATATCGCGCTCAACCTCGCCGCAAACGGCGTGCGTATAGAAGCGCCAATTCCGGGAAAGGCGGCCGTTGGCATAGAGCTTGCAAACAAGGTTCGCGAGACTGTGTGCATTAGGGAGCTTATCGACAGTGATGAGTTCAGAAACGCCAACTCGAAGCTGAGCTTCCCGGTCGGACGGGATATCGAGGGCAAGATAATCGTAGGCGATATCTCCAAAATGCCGCATGTACTTATTGCGGGTACTACCGGTTCCGGTAAATCGGTGTTCACAAATTCCATAATCATGAGTATTCTATATAATGCCTCGCCGGACGAGGTAAAGCTTATACTTGTTGACCCCAAGCAGGTCGAATTCCCGGTGTATAACGGTATTCCGCACCTTTTGATTCCCGTTGTAACCGAAGCCAAAAAGGCTGCTGGCGCTTTGGGCTGGGCAGTTACCGAAATGCTTAAGAGATATAAGCTGTTTGCGGATAACGGCGTTCGCGACTTGAAGGACTACAACAAAATGGCTAAGGACAGCGACGTTTTAGCTCCTATCCCGCAGATAGTAATAGTGGTGGACGAACTTGCCGACCTTATGATGGCCGCCCCCAAGGAGGTAGAGGATTCGATCTGCCGCTTGGCACAGCTTGCGCGAGCTGCCGGTATGCACCTTATTATCGCAACACAAAGTCCGAGAGTTGATATCGTAACCGGCCTTATAAAGGCAAACATCCCTTCAAGGGTTGCCTTAAAGGTATCCAACCAGATGGATTCAAGGGTAATCTTAGACGAAGGCGGAGCAGAAAAGCTTTTAGGCAACGGCGACCTTTTGTATAAGCCGGTAGGACTTGGCAAGCCGGTAAGAGTTCAGGGAAGCTATGTTGCCACCGAGGAAATCAAGAGAGTAGTTGACTTTTTGAAGGCTCAGACCTCCTCGCAGTATGATGAAGAGGTCGCATCAGAGGTTGAAAAGCATATCCCAGTTGCAAAGGGCGAGAAGCCCGCGCAGGAGACATCCAGCGAATCAAGCGCAGAGAATAACATGACCGAGCGCGCAATAGAAGTGGTTGTAGAAGCGGGACAGGCTTCGACATCATATTTACAGCGCAGATTAAAGCTTGGCTATGCCCGCGCCGCGCGCATTATGGACGAGCTTGAGGAGATGGGAATAGTAGGTCCTGCCGACGGTGCAAAGCCAAGAGAAGTCAGGCTGACGCGCTCGCAGTGGCTTGAAAGAAAGAACACCATGCTGAATGAATCGGCTGATACCGGAAGCGGTGAGGATATATTATGAGCATTGATGGCGGAGCTATAATGAAAACCGAAAGCGGCTTTATCCCTGTTTCGCGTGAGGAAATGCTGAAATTGGGCATAGAGCAATTTGATTTTGTTTACATTTTAGGGGACGCTTATGTTGATCACCCCAGCTTCGGCGCGGCTATAATATCCCGAGTGCTGGAGCATAACGGCTTTACAATAGGAATAATCGCTCAGCCGAATTGGCATTCAGACGGCGACTTTATGCGGCTCGGCAAGCCCAAGCTCGGATTCTTAGTTTCGGCTGGCAACATAGATTCTATGGTTGCGCACTATTCCGTAGCCAAAAAGCGCCGCGATTTTGACGCTTATTCCCCCGGAAATAAGGCTGGCAGACGACCCGACCGGGCGGTGATAGTATACTCTAACATTCTAAGAAGGCTCTACCCCGATACCCCCATCCTTTTGGGCGGATTAGAAGCCTCGCTGCGCCGTTTTGCACATTATGACTATTGGGATGATGCCGTCCGCCCATCGGTTTTGGTTGATTCCAAGGCTGATATTCTTATGTTCGGAATGGGCGAAAACTGCATTGTGGAGCTTGCAAACAGACTTAAAGCGGGTGAGGACGTACATTCCATCCGCGATGTAAGAGGTACCTGCTACCTCTGCCCGACGGTCGAGCCGCC
>CALDFS010000311.1 GCA_937942105.1 uncultured Ruminococcus sp.
AATATCAAGAATGTTTACGGTCTGCCTTCGGTTGTAGCTGTAAACCGCTTCCCCACCGACACCGACGCTGAGGTTGCGCTCGTCATCGAAAAGTGCAAGGAGTTGGGTGTAAACGTTGTTCTTTCGGACGTTTGGGCAAAGGGCGGCGAAGGCGGCAAGGAGCTTGCGCGCGAGGTTGTAAGGCTCTGCGAAGAGGAAACCCCGCACTTCACCTTCTCTTACGAAGACGATTTGAGCCTTGAAGAGAAGATCAAGGCAGTTGTAACCAAGGTTTACGGCGGCGTTGGAATAAACATCCTGCCGAACGCAAAGAAGGAGCTTGGCATACTTACCGAGCTTGGCTTCGGCAATATGCCTGTGTGCATTGCTAAGACACAGTACTCCTTCTCGGATAATCCTGCGCTGTTGGGTGCGCCGGAGGGCTTTACCGTAACTGTCAAGAACGTCAAGGTTTCCGCAGGTGCGGGATTTGTAGTCGTTCTGACCGGCGATATTATGACGATGCCCGGTCTGCCCAAATCCCCAGCCGCTGAGAGGATTGACGTTGACGACAACGGCGTTATTACCGGATTGTTCTGATTTTTCCTGATTGCTGATAAAATAATAATCGGTGCAAAATCGCTTTACTGCGGATTTGCACCGATTTTTTGTGATATCTGCTGCGGCTCTATATTCTATTAATGTGGCGCAGTATCTCCTTGTTCCCGCTAACTCCCCAACACAGCCACTGCATAAAGTTCGCCCCCGCAAGATAAATAGCAATACTTCTTTTGATCTTATACAATTATTTTAACGGCGCCGCCATTTCTGCTGTGGCTGCAAAGCCGTCTGTGCTTGCTATTTTACTATGTATTCTACATCATATGATTCCTTGGGTTCATCAACATCAAGCTCGATGGAATCTGAAGCTGCCGAATAATCGCCGTTTTTTATGTCAGTTATGCTTATAACGTTCGGGTAGAACATTCCCCGGGGCAAGGCTTTGATTTCTTCATCGGTCAGCTCTTTGAAGATACGGATACTAAGGGGCAGATTGCCATATCTGAATAAAAACTCAGTTGTGCCAAAATCAACATCGTAGTATAATTCCAAATCATGAAGCGATATTTTTTTATAAGACCCTTTTTCATACAGATATTCGGCGCTGAAAACCATCGGGTTATAGGACACAAAAACTTCCATACCATCATATTTTACAGTGCAGGTTGTATCAAATGCAACCTCACTATCACTATTGATTGATACACCATATCTCGAGTATTCGTAACGATACGTTTCGGGATAAACCCGCAAAGCCATAATATAAGCTCTTATGGCTATTATCTCGCAGTCAATATCCGGAATGTAGACATAATCTTCGCCCTTGTCAACTCTTTTATTGGCAAGCTTGGACATTTCTTCTGGCGTTGCGTTTCCGGCTAACACATTATCGTAAGTTACTTTAATCTCTTGGTTCAGCTTGGCTGAAAAATCTTCAAGGCTGTTTGCTTCTATAACAGGATAAACTGTTCCGCCTACAGGAATATCAGTCGGGTCATCTTCAACACAGCCGACCGGTATTGATAGGGCTAATGCGGCGATTATTAGCAGGATTGAGAGTATGAGTTTTTTCATTTGTGCAGTTCCTTTCAAGCATACCTTCCCGGCAGAGTAAAAGCCTTTTCTTTTGGCATATATGAATACGCATAATATTCGCTATCCGATTATGCACTCTACATCATATGATTCCTTCGGGTCATCAACGTCGATATCTATAGAGCCGGAAATTGCTGAAAAATCGCCGTTTTTAATATCGGTTATGCTTATAGCCTTCGGGTAGAACATTCCCCGGGGCAGGGCTTTGATCTCATCGTCGGTCAGCGGCATAGAAACGACGTAAAGCATTTCGCCGTCCGATTCAAAGTAAATAAGCGTTTTATTAGTTTCATTGTTATATGAGATTTTCTTACCATGCAGTATAATTTCCTTATTAGCTATTGATGTACTAATCATATGACCATAATAATCATACTCAGAATTCTCATAGTAAAAAGTCAAGCTTGTTTGCAAGCCTACCTCGTCGCCTTCTATAAACGCAGTGCCGTATTTAGGAAATCCATTGGTTTTGTAATCGACATTGCAAGGTTTAACATACATATTAAACAACACTCCGGTCAAATCAATATCCGGAATATACACTATATCCTTGTCGGAATCAATTCTTTCAAGCACTCGCTCGTAAATATCCGGGATTTGTTGGCTGTCATAATCAATTTGAATATCACGAGAGTTAAGGCTGTTGAGCTTTGCCGAAAAATCTTCAATGCTGATAGCTTCTATTGTTGGAAAAAGAACTTTGCCAACCGGAGCATCGATGTCAATTTCATCATCACAGTAAGTTGGGATTGATAATGACAATGCCAAAGTTATTATTAGGATTGAAAGTATTAGTTTTTTCATGTAAATCACCACAGCTCACTAATATAAATCAGTACAAACTGTATTAAACCATTCATTAGGAGTACCATTTATAGTATATGCACTACCATATTTAACTACGCTTAAAGGATATAATTTGTAACCCGTAGATGTAATAATAGGCTTAGTGTTGGAATCTCTTATAAGCAACATATGATATTCCTCAAGACTAGGGTCGTGTTCGGCATAATTATAACCTGCCAAAACCATTATATGACCGTTTTTATACTTTCCTGTAGTTGAGTCATAATAAAACCAACCCATTAATGATGGCTGATCATTACCTATACTGTTAATAATAGAGTTCCACGACAGCTTTGAATTTTTACAGTAATACGTCAAACTATAGTCATACAATGACAGTCTTCTGTTGATATAAGGAACTGTTTGCTCAACATTAGTCGTCAAACTACCTTTATTGTCTGCCAGTCTTTCATATATGATTTCAAATCTCAAAGCAGATGCAGACGAAATATCATTCTCTGAATACGAATCCACACAACCATGATAATAATAATAACACAACGAAGCAATGCTTGAAGCCCAACAAGTATATTCTCCATAATTTTCATTCAACATATACTTCACATTATTGACAGGTACAATTCCGCATCCATCTCCACTATAATATATATCATTATTACTATTAACTGAACAACTTGCTGCCGGTTCGCTTATGTTTGTTATAGTTGCATCTATCACATTATCTGTGCTTCTTGCTATGCTGTTAGATATTACTGCACAATCATCAGCTATTCTATCCTTGTCGTAAAGATATTCATCACTTGAAACATGAATAATCTGATTGTTCTGAATAAAGTAATAGGCGTTATCAGAAACATATATTCTATATGGCTGTGCGCTATTTTTTAGTTTTTCAGAAATATCAACCGTTAAAAGATTCCTTTCAATTTGGAAGCCTAATTCACCATTTACATTGGAAATAGTCATAATAGCAACAACGGAATTGCCTGCATATATAAGGAAATAATATGCAATATCCGAATACTGCATTGTATTCACGCTTATCATTCTGAACCCTTGCGATAAGGTCAAATTGCTAAGCTGGCTGTCTGAAATGCCGAAGTTTGCCCATACAGGTTTACCCATGTGCATAAAAATGTCAGCGGCATACGAAGTTACATTAGAAGGTACTGCTGCTGTTTCTATGTACAGCTTGGATTCGTCTTCTATTGGTGTTAAGCCGATGGCACTAACAGAAGTCATCATAGTAAGTGAAAGAACAAATGCTACTAAAAGTGTAAATAATTTTTTCATATTAATGTCTCCTTTTTCATAATTCAGTTATTTTTGGATTATGATATCTTGAAATCGGACTTACCCCCTCAACTATAACACAAACGTTAAAATACCATTTTATTTCCTATATTTATAGTATACACCAACTGTTTATCTTTGTCAATAGGTGTAGATAATTTTTTAGAAAAAACAGTAAAAAATTCCGAGCGGAATGCTATGTCACATTCCACTCGGCTTTTAAACTCTATTCGCAGCTACTATCCTTCTTTATGCCGAATATAAGCCGCAGTAATCCGCGTATTGCCTTATTTGGCTTAACTACTACTATTTTCATCGCGCACCTCCTATTATGTACGGCGTTGAGACGGCTCTGCCATCCACAGCCTATATAACATAATATTCCGGCGCCGAAAAATTGCTAAAACTCACTTCGACTTTGGCTTGATATCCCAAGGCTTTATTTTTGCCGCTTCTGCATACATCTCAATATAGCTTTTATGGCGTGAGCGGCTTATAGCTCCCGATTCGACGGCTTCTATCACCGCGCATCCGCTTTCCTTTGTATGCGAGCAGTCAGGGAATCGGCATTTGCCCAGATACTGTAAGAACTCCGGGAAGCAGTCGGCAAGCTCATCCTTCATTATAATATCATACTTCCTCGTCTCAAAGGTTGAGAACCCGGGAGTATCGGCTATGTACCCGCCGCAGTCCAGCCTAAAGATATCCACCCGGCGTGTGGTATGCTTTCCCCTGCCCAGCTTGCGGCTGATTTCGTCAGTCTCTAAGCTTAGCTCCGGGCAGATGTTGTTGAGAAGTGATGATTTTCCTGAACCGGAATTGCCGGTCACCGCTGAAAACTTCCCTTTTAGTGCAGCTTTGACCTCTTCACACCCCAAGCCGGACACATTGTTCACGCAGAAGGTTGGGTAAATGCTTTTATAGATATCTGCATATGCTTTAGCGGGCTGCTTATCCGTCTTGGTAAACACTATCACCGGGGATATTCCCTTGAATTCGCACACCGCTAAAAATTTATCCAACAGCGGTATATTCGGCGCCGGCTCACAGGTTGATATCACAAAAACCATGCAGTCAAGATTTGCCAACGGTGGACGGATTATTTCGTTCTTCCGAGGCAGGATTTCGGTTATCACCGCTGATGAGGCTTCCTCTGAAATCATCGCCCTGTCGCCGCACAAAGGGGTGATATCCTTTGCCCGGAACACTCCCCTTGCGGAACAGATTATCTCCCTGCCGTCGGCGGCGACCTTATAGCTGCCGCCGAGCGAGCTTATTATCGTACCTTCAAAAATCATATGATTCTATCAGAACATTGAGTTGAGATCAACCAACGTGAAGACAAACTGCATATACTCCGAGCAATAGTATGTTCCTTCGTCAAAGTCTATGGCATACTGCGCAAGCTCCGTCCTCATTCCGGTTCTTGGGCTTCTCAGGCTTGCCGAAGCGGTTATAGTTCCGCTTTCTCCGTAAACCTTGATTCCTATGGAAGACCCAGCGTAGTTGGAAGCTGTGAACACAACACTGTCGCTTATCGCTTCGGAGGTTTGGGTATCATAGAACGTAAGCGAATAGGTGTTGCTTACGTTAGACGGAATATCCACATATACCGTAATGTAATTGCGGTTGTCGTCAGGGTCGGTAACGGTATTGTCCGGAACTCCGGGATTTGTCGGATTTGTCTGATTACCGTTTCCGCCCGGCACATCAGACCAGAACGGATCGTCGCCAAGGTCGATATCGCCCCATGGGTCGGTGAACGGGTCTGAAACCGTTCCTGTACCGTCCGAAACATATATGGTAACTGTGGTGTTTCTTGTAACTATGTCGCCCTCGGCAATATTCTGGGATATTACTGTGTCAACAGGGTCGCTCGATTCGGTATACTGAATCTTGGGGACAAGGTAAGCGTCTGTCAGCATTCCCTCAGCCTCGGTAACGCTGTAGCCAACTACATAGGGAACAACTGTATCCTCAGTCGAAGGACCTATACTAACATAAACCTTTACCGTTGAGCCTTCTTCAATGGTGGAATAAGCAACAGGGTCGGTCTTAACAACATATCCTGCGGCAATATCGTCGCTTTCGGCCTCTATTCTTAGGCATTTCAGGTTTTCGCCGATAAGGGCTGCATTCGCCGAATTATAGTGGAAATTAACAACGTCAGGAACAGTAACCATTCGTGTTCCCTTTGAAACCACTACTTTTATAACATCGCCTATCTTAACAATTCTTCCCTCTGCCTTTTCCTGCTCGATTATTATTCCGGCTGGATTTTCGGAATTATACTCTTCGGTTGCGGCAAGCTGTATATCGGGATATTCCGCTCTCGCATCATAATAGTTAAGTCCTACAAGCTTGGGCATGGTGTAATCGTTGGAGGAGGAAGCCGTGGTCTTGAACGCTCCCAGAATAACCTTGGAAAGGAACAACGTTGCAACTATTATGACGGTAACCGTCATCGCCGCAAGTATTGGAAGAATGTAATTGTGCCTTGGCTCCTCGTCCTCATCGTCCTGCTCTTCCTCATAGACGACATAATCCTCGGCGGGAGGTGTCTGCTTTTTCTCCCTTACCTTTTTAGGCTTGTCCGGCTGGTTTTTCTTGCTCTTTGCAGCAGCAAGCAGCTTCGAGGGGCGCTCCGGCTTTTTAACAGGCTCGTCCGCATAGCCGAAGACAATGCTTTGGTCGTTTTTAAAGGCTTCGATATCCATTATCATGCCGGAAGCGGACTGATACCTCTTTGAAGGGTCCTTTTCCATTGCCCGCAGGATGATCTCTTCCAGACCAGGGTACATACTTGAAACGAACTGCGAAGGCTTTACCGGCTCCTCGTTCATATGCTTCAGGGCCACCGAAACCGGAGTATCGCCGTCAAACGGCTTTCTTCCGGTGAGCATCTCATACATCATCACGCCGACTGAGTAGATGTCGCTGCGCTCGTCGGTATGTTCCCCTCTTGCCTGCTCTGGGGAGACATAGTGCACCGAGCCCATTGTTTTTTCGGTGGGCATACCGGGGTTCTGGCGGGAAAATCTTGCTATTCCGAAATCCATCACCTTAATTGTACCGTCCGAAAGGCGCATAACGTTCTGCGGCTTAATATCGCGGTGGACTATTCCCCTGTCATGGGCGAGCTGCAATGCTCTTAAAATCTGGATGGTATAGTGCACACACTCTCTCCACGGCACAAGACCTATCTGCTCGATATATTCCTTCAGGGTTATGCCATCGATATACTCCATGACTATATATTCAAGGGCATTTTCGTGACCCACGTCGAAAATCTTTACTATATTCGGGTGAGACAAAACCGCTATTGCCTTGCTTTCGTTTCTGAAGCACCTTACAAACTCCTCGTTCGAGCAGAATTCCGGCTTTAATATCTTAACAGCAACGGTTCTGCCCTCCATAATATCTCTGCCCTTATAAACGTCGGACATTCCGCCCACACCTATGCGCTCGGTGATTTCATATCTTCCATCCATTTTCATGCCTATCATATTGTCTTCCATGAATCATCACTTCCTAAATAAAATCTATATCGCAGCCAGAACTACTGTTATATTATCCTTGCCGCCAAGTGAATTTGCTCTTTCAATTAAATCGGCTGCCGCCTGCTCTAACGGCTGGTGATAAACCGTTCCGAAAATGACCTCGTCGCTGACATAGTTTGTCAAACCGTCGGTACAGATAAGTATATATTCGCCGGAATGAACATCAAGCTCGAAATAATCAGCCTCAACGGTTTCGTCAACTCCAACAGCGCGGGTTATAACATTCTTCATTCTGTGAACCTTCATCTCGGATTCGTCTATAAGTCCCTTGGAATGCAGATATTCGACCATGGTATGGTCGCTGGTTATCTGAGTTATACCGGATTCGTTCAGAATATACGCCCTTGAATCGCCTACGCTTGCAATACAGCAAAGACCGTTATGTATTACCGCGCAGACGCAGGTGGTTCCCATGCCCTCGTTTTCGGGGCTTGCCTTGCTCTTATTGAAAACAAGGGTATTCGCCGCTGAAACGGAGGAAAGAAGCAGGGATTTTATGCTTTTAGGCTCCATATCGCTTCGGAAGCTCAGCTGAATCCTTTCATAAACCGCGTTTGCGGATATATCGCTTGCAAGCCCGCCGGACGCCGCGCCGCCCATACCGTCACACACAACGGCAAAGGCACTGTCATCCGTAAGCATGCTCAGGCGGAATCTGTCCTGATTTTCTTTTCTGAATTTTCCTATGTCTGTTTTACCTATTACAAACAAACCTATCGCCTCCGAAGCTGCAATATTGTATCAAAAAATGTGTCCGATCCATCCGCAGCGGTCGCAGATGGCATTATGCAAAGTTATATTTCGTATTCCCGCCTGAGCTGACCGCAGGCGGCGTCTATATCCGAGCCAAGGGTTCTTCTTACAGTCGCATTCACCCCAAGACCCGTTAGAAGCTTAGCAAACTCATGCGCCGCTCCCCTGTCCGAGGTAAATGAGCGCTCCTTTATTTTGTTCACCGGAATGATGTTTACGTGCGAAGGCATTCCTTTAACAAGGCTTGCAAGCGCCTGAGCATCATCATAGGAATCATTTTCGCCGTTTATAAGGGCGTATTCAAAGGATATCCTGCGCCCGGTTTTGTTAAAATAATCATAGCAGGCTTTCATCAACTCGCTTATATGATACCGGTTGTTGACCGGCATAAGCTCGCTCCGCTTTTTATCGTTTGTCGCGTGGAGCGAGATGGAAAGCGTTAAGTCCAGATCCAGTGCCGCCAAATCGTATATCCTGTCAACAAGTCCGCAGGTGGAAAGTGAAACATGGCGCAGGCTCATATTGGTTCCCTGCTCGCTTGAAAGTATCCTTAGGAACTTTACAACGTTATCAAAATTGTCAAGCGGCTCGCCTATTCCCATTAATACTATGCTTGAAACCTTCCGCCCGGATATCCTTTCAGCCTCGTAAAGCTGCAAAAGGATTTCGCTTGGTTCCAAACTTCGCTTATATCCCGCTATGGTCGAAGCACAGAAGCGGCAGCCCATCCTGCACCCGACCTGAGTTGAAACGCAGAGCGAATCGCCATGCTCGTAGCTCATAAGAACGGTTTCTATATGGTTGCCGTCCGCAAGCTCGAAAAGAAATTTCTCGGTATCGTCAAGCTTGGATTTTAACACCCTTACCGCCTTAAGGCTTCCTATATAGTACTCTTTTGCAAGGCGGGAGCGCAGCTCGGATGAAAGGTTAGACATTTCGCCAAAGCTTGCCGCTCTTTTTTTATGAAGCCACTGATATATCTGAGCGGCACGGAATTTCTTTTCGCCCATGGCTAAAATATCCGCTTCAAGCTCGCTTTGCTCCAAAGAAAGTATATCCTTCATTGTATCTACCTATCTATATTTTACGTCTGAATCTTGCTATAAAGAAGCCGTCTCCGCCGGATGTTTCCGGCGTAAGCGTTATCTTATAGCTTCCGAATTTTTCTATTATATACGGTTCAAAATCCTTATTTTCGGATAAGAATTTTTCCGCCTGATTATCGTTTTCTGCGCGGTTCAGGGTGCAGGTGGAATATACCAGCGTTCCGCCCGGCTTGACGTATTTCGATGAAGCGGCAAGGATATCATGCTGAACGCTCGGCAGACCTTCTATAGCGTTTTTGTCGCAATACTTTATTTCCGGCTTCCGCCTGATAACTCCAAGCCCCGAACATGGAACATCGCACAAAACACTGTCCGCCTGCGGGATATTATCGCTTATTATCTTTGCGCTGTTCGTCTTAGCCTCGATAATATCAAGCCCAAGCCGCTTTGCGCCCTCCTTGATCAGCCTAACGCGGTTTTCATGAAGGTCAAGCGCGATAACTCTGCCGGAGTTTTCCATAATTTCAGCGATTGTGAACGCCTTTCCGCCAGGAGCGGAACACATATCAAGAACAGTCTCCCCCGGCTTTGCATCTACACACCATGCACATATCTGGCAGGAAGCATCCTGAACATGAAACATTCCCTTTTTATAGGCCGAAAGCTTCTCACAGGAACCGCAGCCTATAAGCTCGGCACAGCCCGAAATATCCTCGGCAAGCTTTACCGATACGCCTTCCGCTTCAAGCTCGCCGATTATATCATCAACGCTGAATTTAGCGGTATTGAGCCTAACCGTCAGCGGCGGTCTGCCCACCGAGGAGCGAAGCATAGATATCGCCGTTTCCTCACCGTAATCGACCGTCCACATTTTTATCAGCCATTCCGGGCAGGAATACTCTACCGACAAATCCCTATATCTTATTCCGGAGTGTGGAAGCTTCTTGCCATCCCGAATGAAGCTTCTCAAAAGGGCATTTACGAATCCCGCAGTTCCGGGATTCTTATTGTCTTTTGCTAAAAGCACGCTTTCGTTTACAGCGGCGCTGTCGGGAACGCTGTTCATATACAAAAGCTGGTAGATTCCCATACGAAGTATCGCCCGAACGCTTTCGGAAAGCTTATCAAGCGGTCTTAAGGAATGAGCGGATATCACGGCATCAAGGGTGATTTTTCGCTCGATAACGCCGTAATACAGCGCTGTTATGAATCTTCTGTCAACATCCTTTAAAAGCGTGTATTTCGACAGGGTTTTATCTAAAGCTATGTTGGAATAGCTTTGATTTCGCTCGGTCGAAACAAGCAGCTTCAAGGTGATTTCACGTGGGGTCTGCATCAGCGTCTTCTCCTCGAATTTCCGTTCACTATCAAAAGAAGCCTGAAAACAGTTGCAATCGATGATACCAATGCCGCAACATATGTCATCGCGGCAGCGGAAAGAACCTTTTTCGACATTGCAAGCTCATCGTCTTCCAGAATATTCTGTTCGCGCAGAGTTGTCAGCGCGCGCGAGCTTGCGTTGAACTCAACCGGAAGGGTAACTGCCTGAAATACCGCCATCAGCGAATAGAGCAGAACGCCTATCATCGCGATGCTGTAGTTTGAGAATATCAAACCAACGGCAAGAATGATGAACCCGAAGGTGGAGCCGAAATTCGTCACCGGTACAAGCGCTGAGCGTATCTTTATCGGGGTATACTGCTCGGCGTGCTGAACGGCGTGTCCGCACTCGTGAGCCGCAACGCCTATCGCCGCGACCGAGGTCGAGGAATAAACGCTGTCTGAAAGTGAGACTGTATTTGTCTTGGGGTTAAAGTTATCTGTCAGGTTTCCGGCTATATGGGCTATGCGGATGTCGTAAAGACCGTTATCGTCTAAAATTTTCCTTGCAACCTCGGCGGCAGTCCAGCCGCGGCTGTTGTTGACCTTCTGATATTTTGAATAAGTTGAATTTACCTTGAACTGCGCATACATACCGAACAGAAGCGCAGGTATCAGCAAAAGGTAGGTATAATCAAACCAATAATAAGGCATATATTAATCCTTTCAGAATAAAATACTAATTTATGATTGTGTTTTTGCTTATAGGATGTCCCCTAAGATAATCTGTGGCCGGCATTCTTTTCGAGCCTTCCGCCTGAACCTCTAAAAATCTCACCGCACCTGAGCCGCAGGCGACTGTAAAATCAGCAGGATTTACGACTGTTCCGGGCGTTCCGCTTGCCTTAACCTTTTCACACCTGAATATTTTTAGCTTTTTGCCGTCAACAATACAGGTGGCACATGGCCAGTCCGAAAGTCCCTGAATTTTATTATATACCTGTTCACTTGAAGCGTTGAAATCTATCGGGCACATATCCTTTGAAAGCATTGGGGCATAGCTTGCTTCTGATTCGTCTTGCTTTACAGGTGTGATTTCTCCTGCTTTCAGCCCTGCAAGAGTCTTTAAAAGAAGCTCCGCGCCGACTGCCGAAAGCCGGTCAAAATACTCAGCGGCAGTTTCAAGATTTTCCACCTTTACCTCCTGCTTTAAAAGCATATCACCGGTATCCAAGCCCTCAGCCATAAGCATGGTGGTAATTCCGCCGTACTCATCGCCGTTTAGCACCGTCCACTGAATCGGGGCGGCTCCGCGGTATTTGGGAAGAAGCGAGCCGTGGACGTTCACACATCCCAATCTGGGGATTTCAAGCACCTCCGGCGGCAAAATCTTGCCATACGCCACAACCACGATGACATCAGGGTTGATTTCCTTGATTATGGGGGTGTACACCTCCGTCTCTCTCTTTAAAGAGGTGGGCTGATATACCTTTATATCATGCGCCAAAGCAAACTCCTTAACCGGGGAAAAGGCAAGCTTGTTTCCCCTGCCCTTTGGCTTGTCGGTTTGGGTGAACACCGCCGCTATCTCTTCACCGGAATCATAAAGCGCTTTCAGCGAAGGAACGGCAAAATCCGGCGTACCCATAAAAACTATCTTCATTTATAACCATGCCTTTCTGCAAGCACAAATCAATTATCTTAGGACCTTAGTCCTCGTCCTTCTCGTCTTCTTCAACGTAAGGAGCTTCTATATTGTCGGGAAGCGTAATACCGTCCAAATGGTTAAGCTCGTGGCAGACGCATCTTGCAAAAAGATCGCTGACCTCGCGCTCATACACATTTCCAAACCTGTCCTGCGCTTTGAACTTAACAGTCTTTGGGCGGGTGACATAGCCGTAAAGCTCGGGGTATGAAAGGCAGCCTTCGGTGCCGTACTGCGTTTCCTCAGATTGCCATGTTATCACGGGGTTTATAAGCTCTATATATTCCTCGCCAACGTCTATTACCACTGCACGTCTTATTATGCCCACCTGCGGAGCTGCGAGTCCTACGCCCTCAGCCTTGTACATGGTTTCCTTCATATCGTCCAAAAGCTGATGAAGTCTTGCGTCAAACTTTTCTACCGGCTTGCAGGTCTTTAAGAGCACCGGGTCGCCGTCGGTTACTATTTTGCGAAGTGCCATTGTTTATACGTCCTCTCTATTACTATATTAACATTGTCCTTTAATTATTATTTTTATCATTATTATGTTCACAATCCGTTGATATCCGCATAAACCCTTACATTGGCAAAACTGCGGTTTTTTGATGCTGCGCTCAGCATATTAGCCATAAACGAACGAAAGTTTTTTGACGCCCTGCACTTTATTGTAAGCGCGTATTTATGTCTGCCGTTAATTCTGCCGTAGCCCGATTTTGCAGGACCCAAGACCCTCAGCGGAAATTTATCGTTGACGTTTCGTAAGGATGCGCGCATCATCTCAACAAATTCGTTTGCCGCTCTGACTGCATCCGATTCAAGGGTGGATGTAAAGTAGACCGAGCAGATATCGCAGAAGGGCGGATATATCATCTCACGCCGCAGGGCTATTTCCCCGGCGTAGAAGCCCTTATAGTCCTGCTGTGAAGCCAATGCGATTATGTGATGCTCCGGCACAAACGTCTGTATATAGGCAACAGCCTCTTCGGTGCCCCTGCCGCCTCTGCCGCAGACCTGAGTCAACAGTGAGAATGTACGCTCAAAGCTTCGGTAATCGCCCGCGAACAGCGAGCTGTCAAGCGATATCACCCCAACGGTTGTGACCTTCGGGAAATCAAGACCTTTTGCTATCATTTGTGTGCCGACCATTATATCGTAATCCCCGCGCTCAAAGGCGGAGAATTTGTCTTCATATGCATATCTTGAACAGGTGGTATCAGCGTCCATCCGCAGAACCCTTGCAGAGGGGAAGAACTTTGCAAGCTCCTCTTCCAAAAGCTGAGTTCCCAAGCCGGAAAGCCGAACGCTTTCCGAACCGCACTCGCGGCATTTGCCGCCGAATGTCTCATAATACCCGCAGTAATGGCACATCAGCTTGCCGTTTGACTTATGATAGGTCAGCGGAATAAGGCATTTAGGGCATTTTATCGCCGAGTGGCATTTTAAGCAGGTCGCGGTGGTATTATATCCGCGGCGGTTGAGGAGCAATATCGACTGATTGCCTTTTTCCATCTCCTCGCGAATCCTTCTTACCATGTCCTCACAGAAGATGCTTTCATTGCCGTTTTCGGCTTCGGTTATCATGTCGGCAATTACAACCTGCGGGAGCCTTGTGTCGCCATAACGGTTTTTCAGCTCAAACAGGCTGAATCTTCCGCTTTTTGCGTGATAATAGCTTTCAAGCGATGGTGTTGCCGAAGCAAGGAGCAAAACGCAGTTATGCGTTCCGCAGCGCTTTATTGCAACGTCCCTCGCGTGATATCTGGGCGAGGCTTCGGATTTATAGCTCGGCTCGCCCTCCTCGTCCATTATAATTATACCTATATCCGAAAGCGGTGCAAAGACAGCGCTTCTGGTGCCGATGACAATTTTAGCGTCCCCCCGGCGGATTCTTTTGAACTCGTCAAGCCGCTGCCCCACCGAAAGCCCGGAATGTATCACCGCAACGTTATCGCCGAAATACCCGGAAAACCTTGCAACCGTCTGCGGTGTAAGAGATATCTCCGGCACAAGCATCAGAGCTGACTTTCCAACAGAGAGAACGTGCTCAATCAGCTTGATGAACACCGCCGTTTTTCCGCTTCCGGTTACGCCGTACAGCAGCGCTCCGGCAGGCTTTTGCGCGTCTACAAGGCTTTTTACGCCCTCATAGGCTTTTGTCTGCTCGTCCGAAAGGGATATTTCAGGCGCAGGCTTACCATCGGGTCTTTGCGGCGTTCTTAAGGCTTCATAGCGGTATTCCTGCAAAACGCCCTTTTTAACCATGTTTGCTATTATAGTAGGGGTTACGCTGAGATAATAGCAAGTTTCCTTGACTGAAGCAGTCTCGTTCTCTGTAAGAAAATCCACCACCTGCTTCTGCTTAACTGTGAAGCCACGCTGATTGTTTTCAATATAATCCGGCGACAGCCTTATCATGCGGACGGTTTCGTCTCCAACCTTACGTTTAAAGCTATCCGATTCCTCTAAAACTCCCTTTTCTACAAGAGACTTAACAACAGCTTCCTTGGATTTATCCACACTGCAGTCAATAATCTCGTCAAACTCGCGGCGCGATGACGCAGCCTTCAGCGCAGTGAGCAGCGCATCCTCCTTGGGGGAAAGCTCCTCGTCCGGCAGGTGGTTTGAAATTTCATACACGCTTTGCCGCACTACCGAATATCCCGCCGGAACTATGGTTCTGAAGGCTTCAAAATAGGTACAGAAGGTATGCTCTTTAAGCCAGAAAACCATTTCAAGAAGCTCATTATTCAAAAGCGGCTCCTTATCCACTATACTTATAATCGGCTTCAGCCGTTCGTCCGGCTCGGGCTTTACATACGTCCTTGTTACAAGACCGATGCGCTTTGAATTGCCCTTGCCGAACGGCACCAGAACTCTCATCCCGGGCTTTAAAACCGGCACGAGAATTTCGGGATATTTATAGGTGTATTCGGTATCATAGCCGTAAGCAGCTTCGGAAATGACGACCTTTGCCGCATGGGTACCGTTCATATGTAAAACCATGCCTTTCATACCGCTTTAAGCTTGCATTGCCGCTATCAGGGCGGCATAGTTCTTAAAGCCTTTTACTTTCTTCTGAGTGAAGCATCCTCCACCAGCCGGTATTCGCCGTTTGCAAACTGCTCTACAGCCGACGCAACCGGCTTACGGTCGATAATTTCCTTCTCGTCATATGCTTTGTCGATAATCTCCCTTGCGCGCTTTGCAACGCCTATTACCAATGAATAGGTGCTTTCGCCGTTCTTTAAAATCTGTGAGCTTGAGGGTCTTAACATTTTTCCAGCACTCCTTTAATCAAATCGTTATTTTTATTCACAAGATGCTTAGCTGATTTCATTATCATCATCAAATCGTCAACAGCTTGGGAAAGATCGTCGTTAATAAAAACATAATCATAGTTTCCGGCGAGTCTTATTTCGCGGGATGCCTGCGTTACTCTTTTACTTATGACCTCTTCGGTTTCGGTGCCTCTGCCCTCTAATCTGTGGGCAAGCTCCTCTATCGAAGGCGGAAGCATGAATATAAGCACAGCCTCCGGGCAGACGGATTTAACCATCATAGCGCCGGCGGTTTCAATCTCTAAGATTACATCCTTCCCCTCGGCGAGCTTTTTCTCTATAGGTGCCTTGGGTGTTCCGTAGTAGTTATCCACAAAGGTGGCGTATTCCAGCATACCGTCGTTTTTGACAAGCTCCAAAAAGCGTTCCTTGGTTACAAAATAGTAATTTACGCCGTCAACCTCGCCTTCGCGGGGCTGCCTTGTTGTTGCGGAAACGGAATAGTAAACATTGTCGGTTCTTTTGAACAGCTCATTCAATACTGTTCCCTTGCCGCAGCCCGAAGGTGCGGAAAGCACATAAAGCGTACCCTTATTCATTTTCCTCAGCCTCTTTTTTACCCAAAATATATTCGGAAGTCCTTGAAGATAGTATTACATGGTCGCTCACGGTGACTATGACCGTTTTGGTTTTTTTGCCGTAGGTACAGTCGATAAGCGCGCCCTTATCCTTTGCTTCCTGAACAAGCCTTTTTATCGGCGATGAATCAGGGGAAGCCATGGCAACCACCTTATCCTTTGATACATAGCAGGAATACCCTATATTCAACATTCCTTCGTTCATTATATATCCCTTTCGCTATTCTATATTCTGAATCTGCTCCCTTATCTTTTCAACGGTGCTCTTTAAATCGACAACCATTTTTGTGATTGTAAGGTCAGAGCACTTCGAGCCGGTTGTGTTGACCTCACGGTTCATCTCCTGAACTAAGAAATCGAGCTTTTTGCCTATAGGTTCGTCAAGCTCCAAAAGCTCTCTGAAAGACTGAACGTGGCTTTTAAGCCTTACCGTTTCCTCATCTACAGCGGTTTTATCTGCGAATATCGCAGCTTCGGTGAGTATCCTTGCTTCGTCGATATTCTTATCCTGCAAAATGTCGCTCAGCTTCTGATAGAGCTTATCGCGGTATTCGCACGTTACCTCCGGCGAGCGAAGCTCTATCTTTGCAACAGTTTCCTCGATATAGTCAAGCTTGGTAAGGATATCGTTTTTAAGACGTTCGCCCTCCCGTCTGCGCATATCCACAAAGCCTTCAATAGCCGCCGTGGCTGTTGCCTTAACCTCCTCCCAAAGCTCGTTTTCGTCAGTCTCCGCTTTGGTTACGGTGAAGATATCCGGAATTCCGAAAAGCCTTGTAAGCGTTATATCGTCGGTAAGATTCAGCTCGGCGTTTGCTTTGCGCAGGGCGGATATGTAATTTTCAGCAAGAGGAGTGTTGAGCGAAACGCTGACGTCTGATCCATCGTTAGTGGAAATATTTACATATGTCTCTACCTTTCCCCTGCTAACAGAAGCCGAGAAAAGAGCCTTAAGCTTGTCCTCAATATAGCCGTACTGCCGGGGAACGCGGGACGAAAACTCGAAGAATTTATGGTTTACGCTCCTTATCTCAACAGTTATCTCTCTGGCTCCGAATAGCATTTTCGACCGTCCGTAGCCCGTCATGCTTTTTGGCATACCAAAACCCCTTTATATAAATAATAATATTAATCCATAATACTCCAATATATATCAAGTATTATACCACATTCAATGAAATAAAGCAAGCAATAGCACAAAAATTTAAGATTACAGTATGGTTACATATTTTCTCAGCTAAAAACATCTTGAATCGTGGGCGGAAATGTGTTACAATATCAGTATCAATTTATGTATCGGAGATAACTGACATGAACGAGAATGCAATCAAGTCAAAGGAAAGATTTATAGATATTTTCCGCACAAATATAAAGCGCGACGGTGCTGACAAGCTTCTGGAATTCTTGCAGTCCAAGTGCGATTTCTTCACTGCTCCCGCTTCGACGAAGTTTCACTGTGCCTATGAGGGCGGCTTATGTGAACACAGCCTTAACGTTTACGACTGCCTGAAATCATATCTCGAAACCGAAAGAGCAAAAGAGACCTTCGGGCTTAAATTCAGCGATGAGACTATAGCCATCTCTGCCCTGCTCCACGACATATGCAAGATAAATACATATGTTGTAAGCATGCGCAACGTCAAGAACGACAAGACAGGACAGTGGGAAAAGGTCCCGTATTATGACTACAACGACACCCTGCCATACGGTCACGGTGAAAAGTCTGTATACATAGTAAGCGGATTTATGCGCCTTACGCGCGACGAAGCAATGGCAATCCGCTGGCATATGGGATTTTCGGGCGGCGAGGATGTAAAGCTTGTCGGAAATGCTTTAAGGACGTATCCCTTGGCGCTGGCTTTGAGCATTGCCGATAGTGAGGCTTCGAGCTTTGTTGAGGAGAGAAGGAACTGATTTTTTGCAAATATAAAAGCGCCGGATGATTCCAGCGCTTTTTATTATACTTAATCAGAACTTCAGGTTCTTCGGCGTTCTTGCATACGCACAAACATCTCGGATATTCGCAACACCTGTTACATACATCAGCAGCCTTTCAAGTCCAAGACCGAAGCCGGAATGAACCACTCCGCCGTATTTTCTCAGGTCTAAATACCACTCCAAGCCTTCCTTTTCCATTCCCATATCGTCCATCTTCTTAACAAGAACGTCATAGTTTTCCTCACGCTGGGAGCCGCCTATAAGCTCTCCAACTCCGGGAACAAGCAGGTCGCATGCGGCGACAGTCTTTCCGTCCGGGTTGAGCTTCATGTAGAATGCCTTTATATCCTTGGGGAAGTTTATAAGGAATACAGGTCCCTTTGCAACCTTCTCGCAGATGTACATTTCATGCTCCTTGAAGAAGTCCATGCCCCACTCTACCTTGTTTTCAAACTTAACGTCCGCTTTAAGCAGATAGTCAACCGCTTCGGTGTAGGTTATAACCTTGAAGTCGGAGCTGGCAACGTGTTCGAGCTTTGCAATAAGGTCATGCTTTTCTACAACGAAGTCGTTTAAGAACTTAAGCTCGTCCTTAGCGTTCTCCAAAACGTCGTTGATTACATATTTGAGCATTGCTTCCATTACAGCCATATCGCCCTTTAGGTCGCAGAAAGCCATCTCAGGCTCTATCATCCAGAACTCGCTGGCGTGGTAGGGAGTGTTGGAATTCTCGGCGCGGAAGGTCGGACCGAAGGTGTAAACCTTTCCCAAGGCAAGTGCAAAAGGCTCAACATGCAGCTGACCGGAAACTGTCAGGCAGGCGTGACGACCGAAGAAATCCTCTTCATAATTGCCGTCGTCTCTGGTGGTGACGGTGAAAGTCTCGCCCGCACCCTCGGCGTCGTTGCCGGTGATAAGCGGGGTGTGGATATAGTTGAAGCCGTTCTTGCGGAAGAACTCGTGCAATGACTGCGAAATTATCGAGCGGATTTTAAACACCGCCATAAAGGTGTTGGTTCTGGGTCTTAAATGAGGAATCTCACGCAGGAACTCCAGCGAATGGCGCTTTTTCTGAAGGGGATAGCTTGCATCGCAGTCGCCCAAAAGCTCGGCTTCGCTTGCGTTGATTTCAAAGGGCTGCTTGGCATTGGGAGTGATAACAAGCTTGCCGGATATTCTTACTGCGCATCCGGTGAGAAGCTTTGAAATATCGGCGTAGTTGGATATCTTCTCCTCCTCATATACCACCTGGCAGCAGGTGAAGCAAGAGCCATCATTTATAGAGATAAAGCCTATTTTATTATTTGAGCGATTGGTTCTTATCCAGCCCTCGATCGTTACCTCGGCGCCGTCGCAAAGGGCGGCATTGGGCATAAGACCCTTAACGCTTTTGTAGATTTCATCAATAGAATATTTTGCCATAATTCAACATTCCTTTCTTTGGAATTAACAATAATAAAGAAATTATAATACTGTCAGCAGAAAAAGTCAAGCAAAATACTGATTTCAGTATAAAATCAGCCCCGGATTTGCCGAGACTGATTTTCATATTCACTTTGCCCTCAGAATCTTCCGCCTCTTCCGCCGAAGGAATGACCGGAGGATGAGCGGTGAACCGTTGAGCCGCCCGAGCTGTGCGATGAGGATGTTTCCTTGGGGCGCGCCGTCCGCGTTACGTTTCTGTAAAGGTAAATGTCCCTCGACTGGGTGATGTTGAAGGAGCCGCGCTTGACATAATTTGCGGCGCCCCGCTGCATACCAACACTTTTGAGCTGGGATTTCATGCCCGTAACACCGACCAGCGCCGCGATAAATCCGAACACCAGTGAAATAAGCAGATTTGTTCCGAACGGATATCCCGGGCGTGTATCTCTCACCAAGCCCCTGTCTGCGTAATCGTCGCCGTTCTGAACATCGTAAGGCTCGCCGCTTTCGGCTATTGAAAGAAGGTCGGCGCAGGAATCCGCAAAGACCTTAAAGGCGCTGTAGTAGTCCCCGTCAGAAAGGTCGTCTATCATCAGTTTTTCGATGTATTCAAGACCGTAATCTGTAAGAGCGGTTATCGCCTTGCCCGAGGTCGCTATCTGCCATTCCCTTTCGGACATGTTTATATAAAGGATAACGCCGTCCAGCTCCGCGCCCACGCCGTAATTATTCTCGAAGAAATATTCGCAATAGTCCCGGGTAGACATGCCGTATTCCGTTCCGTATGAAGTCAGCACGGCTATATCAAGGTCGTATTCCTTGCTGTAGCCATCCAAAATCCCCTCAATATCGGCTGCTTCTGAGGGTGTTAGAAGCCCGGCGTTATCTACAAGCCTTGGGGTTTCGGCGCAGACGGTTATCGTCATTAAAGCTGCCGCAAGGATGAGCATAATAAATCTTTTCATAATGCCCTCCTCATAGCAGCCAGAACAGCGACAGCAGCAAGAACGCACCCGCTCCGAATGCGGCAGTCAGCAACACAAGCCATTTAAAATAAGCAGCGTTATCAACCGGCAGGTTTCCGACGAATTTGCCGGTCTGACCGTTCATGGCGAAGGTATACTTTTGACCGTTCCAGTCGGTATTTAAAATCCATACCGGCAAAAGCGCATATTTAGCACCGCCGGAGCTGAGCTTAACGCTTGATCCGACCGGCACGACAGAAGCATACCCCGAAACGGTGCTTCTAAGCTCTGCCTCGGCCGAGGTTTTTATTCGCTGATTTGCGCGTTCCTTGCTTTGGTTCTTTGAAACATCGTACTTATCGGCGAGATATCCGGCAAGGTAGGCCGTCTGAAAATCTACTGCTTCCGAATAGTCGTAAGGCTCTATCGATTCCATAAGGTCATCCGCCATTTTTGTGGAGCCATCCACCGGGATATGCTCGAAAGAAAGGTTTCCCGCCCTGAAAACGGAATAGTGGCTGGTTTCGGTGTAGTTATAGTTTCTGTCGCTCCATGCACGAACGCGGGTTGTTTTGAAGTTTGCGGCGGCTTCAGCGTCGGCATCGAAAAGCCAGAAGGGAACGTATATGCCCTTTATCTCCTCAATATGATTCTGGTCCTTGAACACCTTGGGAAGAAGTCTTTTGCCGCTTAAATGCCTTTTCAGGCTTTCTACAGCCGCTTTTTTATCCAGCTTGAAGGGTATAACATAGTCCGGCTTAAGCTCGCCCGAAAGGCTGCCGGTCATTACAACCGGATTGCCGCAGTATGGGCATTTCGAGGCGGCGGTGTTTTCATCCGCAATTATCTCGCCCCCGCAGGAGTGGCATATATATGTGCGAAGCGAGCTATCCTCACCATCGTTCCAGACGGATTCCTGCGTATCGTTCCACTCAAGACTGTCAGCATCGACATATTTGAGCGTCTCGTCCATATCCTTTAGCGACTGAACCTCGAACTCGCTGTCGCAATATGGGCATTTCAGCTTTTGCAGACGCGAATCGAACTCGATAGCTCCGCCGCAGCAGGGACATTTATATTCTAATATATCTGCCATTATTTGATATCGCTGTCGTCAAATCTGTCTCCGCACTCGGGGCAGAATTTTGGGGGATTATGGGGGTCTTCCGGCTCCCAGCCGCACTTATCACACTTATACAGCGGCTGGTCGGCGGGCTTCTTGGCACCGCATTCAGAGCAGAATCTGCCCTTGTTCAGCGTTCCGCAGGAGCAGACCCATCCATCCGGGCGCTTAGCGCCGCATTCGGTGCAGAACTTTCCGCTAACGGTTGCCCCGCAGGAGCATTTCCAGCTGTCAGCTGCCGTATTCTCATTCTTAGGTGCGTTCTGACCCATTGCATAAAGGTTCTGGGGATTTACTCCGCCGGCGTTCATTGCCATTCCCATGCCCATAAAGCCTGTCATAGCACCGCCCTTGTTGCCTGCGGCTGTCTTCATAGCTTCCGCCTGAGCTTCTACCAAGGTTGCCGCCGCCATGGTGGGGTCCTTTAACATTCCGGAGTGCTGAGCGTTCTTAATAAGCTCCTGATCCGCCTCGGGAAGAGTTACCGAGCCTAAGGCTACGGTCACAACCTCAATACCTCTTAGCTCCTTCCACTTCTTTGAAAGCGCTTCGTTAAGAGCGTTTTCAAGGTCGGTGTTGTGAGCTATTATCTGGTTGGGGCGCAGTTCCATAGCGGAAAGCTTCGCCAGCGAGGGCTGCAGGGCGGAGATAAACTCGGTTTTAAGCTGTGAATCCAGCTGATCCCTTGTATAATCGCGGGAGACATTTCCACAGACGTTGGCATAGAACAAAAGCGGGTCTGAAATTCTATAGGAATAAACGCCGTTGCAGCGCAGTGAGACGTCTATATCCAGACCGATTTTTGAATCTACAACTCTGAAAGGAACTGGGTTAGCCGTTCCGAACTTATTGTCTATTATTTCCTTGGTGTTGAAATAATAAACGCGCTGATCCTTACCGGTATCGCCGCCATGGGCAAAGCGCCTTCCAAGCGTTCTGAAGGTTTCCGCAACGCTGTCACCAAGATTTCCGGAAAATACGCTCGGCTCGGACGAGGAATCATATGTGAACTGACCGGGCTCGGCGCAGACCTCTACTACCCTGCCCTGTTCTACTATTATCATACACTGACCGTCGGCAACAGCGATTCCCGAGCCACTGGAAATAATATTATCATTTCCCGAGGTGTTTGAGGATCTTCCGCTTACTCTTTTCCGTCCCCTTGCAACAAGAGTATTCTTATCGAGTGAATCGCAGTAGAAAAATTCCTTCCACTGATCCGCCAGAGTTGAATTGAGTGCTGCAAGTCCTGCTTTAATTAGTCCCATAATGATTTTCTCCTTCCGATATTGTGTTATATTTTATGTATTTTACGCGACTTTATTTGATATCCGGCATATAACCCTATACTTCCGCCGAATTCCGCCCGCGGGCGGAAAAGTTTTAAGGTCTGAACGCAGGGGCAAATAAGAATAATAATTTAGCATATCCTACCTTGCACATTAACATATAACAAATAACAAGCTGGAATAACGGCAAGACTTAACGCTGAACTATTACAAAAAGCATTTTGATAAAAAATCTGCTGCTGCGAACGGACCGGGAAAGCTATCATCTATCTATATACATCAGATATCGATTTCCATGGTTTCTGTGTTGTTGACGATATCCAAAGCGGTCTGCGCCCTGCTCAGAAGCTCGGATACAGTGCTGTAATCCTCGACCGCCTTTGAAACGTCATAATTTGCATACAAATAATCTATTACGGCATTAGCGCCATAACCCGAAACGCTTTTTCTCTCCTTCGGCAGACGGGAGGACATTGCCAACAGCCTTGACTTCTTTTCGGTCAGCTGAGGGATATATACGAGAATTTCATCAATAGTCATATCGAACCCGGGGACAGTGTGGGTGGTGTTGAAGACGTTTATGGCATGCTTAACCTTTCTGATGCTCGCATTCAAAACATCAAGACTCTGAGTCGCTGACTCATAGTCATATTCCGGGCGGACGGATTCAACATCCTCACCCAAAGCGGCACTGAATGCTGCACTGCGGGATTCGTTATCCAAAAGCATAGCTTTTTCTTCATTGAGCTTCTTTAAAAGCTTATTCGCCTCGGCTGATGTATATTTCATTACTAATCATCCTTTCAATTTATTCCGGAATTTCTATTCTGCGCCTTGCCTCATATGCGCGGCAATAAACGTTCTTGCGTCGCTCAGACATATTCTCTTTAAGACGTGTGCAGAAATCGGCATTGTCAAACAGCCTGACTATATCGGGCGAATACCTTGTTCCGCTTCCCTGCCTTAATTCATCAACTAAGGCTTCAAAGGTTTTGGTCTGAGCATAGCTTCTTCCTATGTTATCCGTTGCGGCATCGAGCGAGTCGGCTATGGCAACAATATCTATAATCGCGCGGGCTGACTCCTTGGTATCGCCGTGTTTAACCGGATATCCGCCCCTGCCGTTATACCAAAGATGATGCTTAAGCGCAACCTCTGCTTCTATTTCAAGCTCATCAAAATTCTTCAGAAGTGAATATCCCATAACCGGGTGATACTTTATGACCTCGAACTCCTCATCCAGAAGCTTTCTTCCGTAGGTGGTTATATAGGCAAGAACACTGCTCTTGCCAACATCGTGATACAGTCCGCAGAGATACGCGCGCTTTGCATATGCCGCTCTATTGGCTATGATATCTTCGGCAGATACAGCTCCGAAAACACCGCCTAAAATCTTTGGATCGGTGCGAACGGTTTCTTCAAAAATCGCTCTTGTCAGATATGCAACCATTACCGAATGAACATATGTTGAGGTGTGGCACAAAATCATCGTTTCCATAATGCGGGTTCGGGATATGCTGTTGCCATTCGTCTGCTCCCTTACAAGCTCGCCCACCCAATGGCTCATATATTCGCCGAACAGCTCATTGGGGAAGTTTTCAAAAAACTCAACCGCACGATTCATAGCGGCTTTAATCCTTGGCTGATAAAGCTCAGCATCGGCGCTGTTCATATATTCAGAATAATGGCTTGCATATACCGCAAAGCCGATATTGGCTGTTATGCCGCTTTGGGTATAATCATTCATGCCGGCATTCTCGTTTGTCTCAAGCAGGATATCCACAAGCTCCTTAATATCCGCCTTGCCGGCGTGAAACTTTGCAGCGGCGTAAACATATCGGGTTCTTACCCCAACAGACTGATGCTTCCGCTTTGCTATCTCCTCCTGATGATTATACACATATTCCGCGGATTCCAGAACATCGCGCTTCATGCGCTCTATCAGTGGGCTTTCGATCTTATCCTCATGCGCTACCCGAAGGCTTGAAAGATACGCCGTTCTGTCAAAATGCATAGCATATTCATAATTGCTCCACGGAAGCCCTGGGTTAAGACTGCGGTAACGTTCGGAGCAGATAACAGCCATAGTCTCCCCGAAAATTCTGGAATACTCCTCGTATCCTGCATGAACATTGCCGTTGCCGATAATCCAATCGTTATCGCCCTTTATTGCGGGATGCCCGTATTTTCTGTTGCCGAGGCAGCGGATTATATACCCTCTGGTGTCCTCATCTTCGATATCCTCATACTGATTTATATATGAAGCTCCCCTGCAATAATAATCGTAAAGCTCTTTGCCGTTAGTGTTTATCTTCATAGAGCCAATCGAAAAATGAAGATAATACAGCGTCAGCCCCTGATAATACAGCTCCTTAATCATCAAATCCCTTTTGCCGTAATATTCTGCATATTTATATATCAGGCTATGAATTTTATACGCAATGCCAATATCGCACCCGGTGGCATTATGAAACAGTATATCGGCAAGCTCAGAAAGCTCCGCGATATCATCGGCGGTGAGGGTGCGGGGGTCAGCCGTAAGAATATTATCCCGCAGGAATTCATCGTTTTCATATTTAAGCTTGGTAAGTCTTTCGGCGTTGGCATGTATTACTTCAAGAAGCTCATCGCGCGGCAAGCCAGAGGATATCTTCGGACGAACAAGGTCGTTAGCTTCTTTGATATTCGCATAATACCGTTCAAACGACTCACGCACTGCGATACACTCCTTTGCCCATAAGATTCATTAATCATACATTTTTATTATAACATATTTTTATTCCTATGTAAAGTAACAAGACCGCCAATTTTATGTCGTTAACGAAAAAAAGAGCCCGGTTAAGGACTCTTTTTTTACCGAATTATTCGACTGATTACTTTCTCTTGGAAACTACTACAGCGGCAGCTGCAACAGCCATGGGGAGAAGAGCCAGAACGATGCCGGTTTCGGCAGGCTCAGAGGTCTCTTCAGCAGGAGTAGTCTCAGCGGGAGTGGTCTCGGCAGCTTCAGCGGCAGGCTCGGTTGTCGGAGCTACATAAGCAGTGCCGTCAGCCTGAACGCCGTTGTAAGCTACATATGTAACGGTAAAGGTGATTTCGGTCATAGCGGTGAGGTATGCAGCGCAATCAGTAACCTCAGAGCTTCCGCAAGCGGCGGCAACATCAACCATGATAGAATCAGAGTTGCCGGAAAGACCCCAAGATTCTGCCTTGGCGGTAAGGTCAACATCTCTTACCTGAGCGGGGATAACATAATCAGCATATCCTTCTGCCTTGATAGTGATGTCAGATACAGTGTAGGTTATGTGGGAAGTTTAGCCGTCGTTTTCAAGGGTGTCATCGCCGGTCTGAATACCGAAGTTGATGCTTGCAGTTGTATCGAGATTGTCGAAAGCGGAAAGATCGGTTACAACAAACTCAGCACTTTCGCCCAAAGGAATGTTGGTGAAAGCGGTTGAATGCCAGGACCAGTCAGATGTAGGCTGAGCATAAATCTGAGTGGAAATTCCCTTGGTGTCCTTGAGAGCAAATGCGTTTACAGTGCAGACAGACATAAGCATTGCAACAGCAAGAACGATTGATAAAATTTTCTTCATTACGTTTTTCCTCCAAAAAATATATTGGTATAAAACCACATATATGATATCACTATCTGCTTGATTTGTCAATATATCTTACCAAAAAATAAAAAAGAGCCCTGTTAAAGGCTCTTTTTTATAAAGTTGAATAAATTACTTTCTCTTGGAAACTACTACAGCGGCAGCAGCGATAGCCATAGGAAGAACGGCTAAAACGATACCGGTGTTAGCAGGCTCGGAAGTCTCTTCAGCGGGAGTAGTCTCAGCGGGAGTGGTTTCAGCAGGAGTAGTCTCAGCGGGAGTAGTCTCTGCTGGAGCTTCAGCGGGAGCGTCAGGAATGATTACGGAAATGCTGTAGGTCTTAGCGCCTGAGCAAGCACCGTTGATCCAGTTAAAAGCATTGAGTTCAGCACCGAGAGTTGCTGCAGTATCCATCATGGTTTTGCAGTCTACGGTGATTATAGCGTAATCGCCATCAATTACAACGCTTTCAGCGGCCAAGTTACCTTCACCGCCAGCAAAGTTGAAGTGAACAAGAACATCAGTCCAGCTGTTAGTATCCTGGAAACCATACTGGTAACCATGTCCGTCAGCACCGTCGCCAACCATAGCGTCAGCCTTGATTACGAGCTTAGCGCCATCAGTCTTCATAGCTGTTATAAGGTCAGCATTGCTTCTAAGGTCTGCATAGTCCTGCCACCATCCATTGTCCTCAGGGAAAGGAACTTCATGCTCGAAGAGGGTTTCGTCAGCAAAAGCGATAACGCTCATGGACAAAACGAGAACAGCAGCCAAAATGATTGATAAAATTTTCTTCATTTGTTTTTCCTCCAAAAGATTATATTGGTATTAAACCTTTTTCATAATAACACTATTCAACGAATTTGTCAATACTATATGAAAATAAATAATAAAAAGAGCCCGAAAGCAGGCTCTTTTTATATGATTTCAACTGATTACTTTCTCTTGGAAACTACAACTGCGGCAGCTGCAGCAGCCATAGGAAGAAGAGCAAGAACGATGCCGGTTTCAGCAGGCTCGGAAGTCTCATCAGCGGCAGGAGCAGGCTCGGTTGCATCGGTAGCCGGTTCTACTGTAGCGGGTTCGTCAGCAGCGGGAGCTTCGATGGGAGCATCGGGAACTACGATAGAAACATTGGTAATCTTGTAGATGCCTTCGCCAGCGCCTTCATTGCTGATGAAGTGAGGAGCACCCTTGCCGAGCGCGCCGTTTGCTTCGAGAAGGTCATAAATCTGCTTTGCAGGCCACATAACCTTGATACCATCATCAGAAACGCAGTCTACAAGGATGGAAGCTTCGTCAGCGGAGGTGTGACCGGCAGTACCGAGCTGGATCCACTGGCACTCAGCGTCAGTAGCGTTAGGATACTTTGCACTCCACCAAGAATCGAGAAGGCAGAACTTTTCCCAAGCGCTGTCAGAGAACTCGATGTGAGTTTCCTTGTCTCTGGTGATTACAAGGTATGCATTTTCGTTGTTCAAAAGCTCAAAGAAATTACCGTCAGCATCGGTAAGATCTGTCTCACTCCAGTTTCCGGCATCCCAGAAAGGAATATCCTCAGAGTAGAGAACTTCTTCTGCACAAACCGTTACTGCCATGGCGCAGACCATGAGCATTGCCAAAACGATTGATACAAATTTTTTCATCATTTTTCCTCCTATGCAATACATATGTATTTGGTATTAACCATTAATATGATAGCACTTTTTATAGCATATGTCAATAGAAAAATCATAAATATTCAATTTTTCATAGCATTCGTTCCAATATATTGTGCTTTTCGTATATTTTCTGGCGGCATTCATATTATTATATGAAACCAAAGTGTTAATAAATTAAGATTCCTGAATCATCTTTTTTCCGGCAGCTCAATAACCTTCCAGAAGGCGGATTTGAATTTCAGGTCGGCGTCTATAAGGAAGGGGTAATTTGTTCTTCCCTCTATGGGGAAGCCGTTCAGCCATGTGTTGCCATCGTTGAAGCCCCAGAATACTACAGAATCCAGAATACCCTCTTCAGATAAATCCATAAGCATATTGAACAGCTCAACATACTTTGCGTTGAAGTCCTTTTCTATGCTCTTGAAATCGATGTTGAGGTCGTTGTTGCCCCAGCCGTAGCAGGACATATCAAGCTCGGTAACTTCGATTACGAAGTCGGGATTTATTTTCTTCAGCTTAGCAAG
>CALDFS010000312.1 GCA_937942105.1 uncultured Ruminococcus sp.
GGCTTCTCATTTCCAAGCTGTCCATTTCTGTAAGAGGAAGCCTGAAGGACGCCATAAATCCGCCGTCCGGCGAGGTATCGGTTATAAGAGGAGAATCTATGACATCGCAGAATTTTTTTACCACTGCAAGACCGCCCTTATTTTTATTGTAATCCAGATAGTCTTCAAGGACGGAGCTTTCCATGCCGTAGCCGTTATCTATAAGTGTAATGGAAACCGAGTCGGTGAGCCGTGTAGCCTTCAGCTTTACCTCACCGTCGCCAATTTCACTGTCCATATTCTGCACTGAATTTGCTATCAGCGCCAGAAGGCAGGCAAGGAGCCTGTCAGGGTCTGCGCTGACGCAAAGATTTTCCTCACATTCGTATGAAAAGGTTACCCATGTGCGCCTTAAAACCGATTGACAGCTGCTTACAACATCTTTTAGGAACAGGTCAAGGTAGAATTTCTGCGGAACATATTTGTCAAGCTTATTATACTCCACAGCGTCCGCCGTTGCGGCAAGAATCCTGTAATTGCGCTGTATTATCTGATTGGCAGTTTCCATATTATCGTCATTTTCGCCGCTTCCGTCATTTTCATAGGCTATAATCAGCTTTTGGCAAAGGTTTATTGCTTCCATAGCGTTTTTTCTTATGGTTTTGATATCGATATAGTTCAGCTCCTGCGGCTCCATCATCATCATCCTTTAAATATAATTTAACAATCCGATCATTGTAAATCAATTATCATCATTATATCACCGAAATGTCAAATAGTAAAGACTTTTATCGAAAAAAATCGATTTCATCGCTTTTCACATTAAACGGCGCTGCTGCAAATATTATGATTTTAATGTTTGAAATTATCCTTTGAACATCTATAATAATATTGCAGGGTTAAGCAGCAAGAAAATAAAAAAATACTATTGAAATAAATGCCTGCGTATGTTATAATGTTATTTGGTTAGTAAAATATTAAACCAATAGCAATATAGCTTCCAGAAAGGTGACGTGTTAATATGGCAAATGTTAAAGTAATCAACGGTACATCATTACCCAACATCCCCTGGCAGGATAAGCCCGAGGGCTGCCGCGATGTTGTTTGGCGCTACTCCGCAAACCCCGTAATTGAAAGAGATCACATAATGGTAAAGAAGGCCAACGGCTACAGAGAGCCTTCAAACTCCATATTCAACAGCTCGGTTGTTCCCTTTGAAAAGGGCGACTACAAGTTCGCCGGCGTTTTCAGAGTCGACGACAGGGAAAGAAACATGGAAATCCACGCCGGCTTCTCTAAAGACGGTATCAACTGGGATATCAACGAGGAAAGAATCCACTTCGAGTGCGACATTCCCGAGGTTGGCAGATGGGAATACGGCTACGACCCCAGAGTTTGCAAGCTTGAAGACAAGTATGTTGTAACCTGGTGCAACGCCTACGGCTGGAAGCCCACCATAGGCATTGCCTACACCTACGATTTTGTAACCTTCCATCAGCTTGAAAACGCCTTCCTGCCCTTCAACAGAAACGGCGTTCTGTTCCCGAGAAAGATCAACGGCGAGTATGTAATGTTCTCCCGTCCTTCCGACTCCGGTCATACACCCTTCGGCGACATGTACATAAGCGCTTCGCCTGACCTTACCTTCTGGGGCGAACACAGGCATGTTATGGGTCCCTCTAAGGGTTGGGAATCCACCAAGATGGGCGCAGGACCTATTCCGATAGAGACTGACCGCGGCTGGCTTATCTTCTACCACGGCGTTCTTACCTCATGCAACGGCTATGTTTACAGCTTCTCGGCGGCACTTTTGGATAAGGATCAGCCTTGGAAGGTGCTCAGGCGCGGTGCTTCTTACCTTGTAAGCCCGCAGAAGGATTACGAGCTTATCGGTGATACCGACGCTGTTGTATTCCCCTGCGCAAACCTCGTTGACGCTGACACCGGCAGAATCTGCATCTACTACGGCTGTGCAGACACCTGCACCTCGCTGGCGTTCACCACTGTTGACGATGTTATGGACTTCTTGGATCATAACAGTCAGGTGTGATGATTAAATCGTAAAAAACTATAAATAATTGAAGTCTGCCCGGAGCCAACAAATCTTGGTTCCGGGCAGGTTTTTCGGTATGCGCAGATATCCCGAAAAAGAAATGCTCCCATCCAAAAGGGTGGGAGCAATATGTTTTAGCGGAACATAGTATTCCAGATTTTCTCGAAATCGGGGAGCGCAGCACCGGGACCTGCCGCAGCGGTACAATCCTTTACAAAATCAAGGAATTCCGCTCTGTTTGTCTTAGGCTCTTTGGGCGGCTTAAGCTCGTTTACCATTCCGAGATAGAAGTCAATCAGCTTGCGGCTGGTCTGCCCATGCTGATTCGCCAAGGCTTCAAGCGCCATTCCTTTTGACTGTGCGCCGATATCGCCGGCGAATTCGTTGCTGTTAACCGTAACCTCGCAGATTCTTTTAAGGATATCCGCCGAGAAGGCTTTCTCATCTTCGCGAACCATTTCAAGCTGCTGGAGTGCATAGTCGAGCGTGTATTTCGAGGACGTCTGATTTTCGGCTGCCGGAGCTTCCTTGACAATGGCTGTTTCCTCTTTGACTTCTTGCGTATTTGCTGTATTATTAATATTTTCCATTTTATTAACCTCCGATAATTTTGCCGGAGGGCTCGCAAGGCATATTCTATTTTCAGAAATGAAGCGCGCCCTGCCGGATTTTACAAGACCTTTAGCCCTTCTGGGGTAGGTCGCTTCATATTCATTGCCCTGCTCGTCAACAACGCTGATGTTTTTTTCGATGGGTATCTCCCCCTCGGTTATTAACTTGCAAAGTTTCGTGAATAACGTTTTTTTCAATGGGTGGCTTCCCCTTCACGTATTTTAGTGTAACATAGTTGGCGGGGGTTGTCAAGTGAAAAAGAGGAAAAATAACGAATTTCACTCCTTATTTTTAACCGTATTAACAGATGAAACTAACATTCTGCGAATTGAGCCGCAATCGTGCAACAAATTCTTTGCAACATCATCTTGTAAAAGTCCTGCTCTTAACATAAGCTCGAGCCAATACTCTGTTTCATAACACTCTTTAAGTGAAATATGTAATTTTGAAACAAAATCAGGCGTACTATGTGCATAGTTCGCTTCTCTGATATTAGCACCAATGCTTGTAGCTGATCTTTCAAGTTGATTTACAATAGAATAATGACCTTTTATTCCATCGCAAAGCTTTAGAACTTTTACGGCAAAATCCATTGATTGAGTGGCAAGTTTACTTTCAGGCACAGTAACTACCTCTTTCTTAAACAATTATAGCTCAGTCTAAAACAATAGCTAGTAAGTGAAATCGTGCTTACGCACGGTGAAATCGAAGCCGTGGCTTCGGTGAAATCGAAACTGCTGTTTCGGTGAAATTAAATCCACCCACCGCCGCAGCGATTTCACCCGAGCGTAGCGAGGATTTCACCCGCGAAGCGGATTTCACCCACCCGTAAGGGTGGATTTAGTTGAAAAATAGAAGACACGCTAAAAGCGTGTCTTCTATTTTTCTGGAGGTGTCACCCAGATTTGAACTGGGGGTCAGGGAGTTGCAGTCCCACGCCTTACCACTTGGCTATGACACCATATTATGGAGCGGATTACGAGGCTCGAACTCGCTACCTCCACCTTGGCAAGGTGGCGCTCTACCGGATGAGCTAAATCCGCATTCGGTTGGCGACCCGGATCGGGCTCGAACCGACGACCTCTAGCGTGACAGGCTAGCGTTCTAACCAACTGAACTACCGGGCCGAGCATTTCGACTTCGTCGAAATGCGGTACATTTTGCTAACGCAAAAGTACAGCATTTACGGCTTCCGTCAGAAATACAGTGCTTCAGTAATTCTGAAGCATAATGGTGGAAACTATAGGGCTCGAACCTATGACCCTCTGCTTGTAAGGCAGATGCTCTCCCAGCTGAGCTAAGCTTCCATATTGCCGCCTTATCAGCGACATATGATATTATACACAAACCGAGCTTAAATGTCAAGTGTTTTTTAAAACTATTTTTCGATTTTTATTCGACAGTATACCCACTGAATCGCTTAACATTTTCCGCACAATGCAAAACCGGCGTTACTTCCTGCTCAGCAGCCCCAGTATCTCATCCCTCGTGAACTTATACGACTTCTTGCAGAAATGGCACTTGACCTCTGTAACCTCATCCTGCGAAAGCTCCTCTATGTCCTTCTTATTCAGGCTGTATAAGATCCACTCGGTTCTCTCCCTCGAACAGCCGCACTTATAGCTCACCTCGAAGTTATCAAGAACATTCGGCTCCAAGCCCTCCAACGCGAGCATTGCAATGCTTTCGGCGGTATAGCCAAGCTCCAAAAGATTCGTAACGCTGGACATCTTCGCAATGTTCTTCTCAATAACATCTATGCAGGCGTCGGATGCGAACGGAAGAAGCTGGATGATGAAGCCACCGGCGCGCCTGACCGTCAAATCCGGGTTTACAAGCACGCCCAATGCGCAGACAGTCGGTGTCTGCTCACTTGTGGCGAAGTAGTTTGTTATATCCTCGGCGATTTCGCCGCTTACAAGCTCGGTCTGACCGACATATGGCTCCTTCAAGCCAAGATCCTTTACAACGGTTATAGTGCCGTTTGTGCCGACTGCTCCGCCAACGTCGAGCTTGCCGTTTGATTTCAGCGGAATTTCAACGATGTTGTTGTCGCAGCAGCACTTAACGTTTCCCATGGAATCGGAAACCGCTGTAAGCGTTCCTACCGGTCCCCCGCCGTTTATGCGCATGGTAACGCTGTCGTCCTTATCCTTCAAGCCGAAGCCTATGAGGGATGTTCCCATTGCAAGCCTGCCCATGGCGGCTGTTACTACTGCCGAAGTCTCATGAATTTTCTCAATCTCCCCTACTATGTCGGTGGCTTCTATTGCACTGCAAACCACTGCGGCATCGCGGGATATTGTTCTTACTATTCTTCCCATATTGATTTATCCTTTTATTTTCTTATTGCGGCAAAAAGTATTCTTTCGGTTTTGGCGCTGGGCTTGCTCTCGCTTAAGCCGTCATACGCTCCTATCACCCTGAAGCCGCATTTGTCGAGCGTTTCAAATATCGTCTTTGCGGGGTAAGCCATCTCCCTGAACTGCTCGGTATGGCGGGAATATCTGCCGTCTTCTTGTGGAATGAAGAAATCAAGGGTGATATCAACGCTGTTGTCGCTTCGGTTATAGTCGTTCTGCCAGCCGAGGTAGGCTTTATCGCTGTCGAATATAAAGCAATTGTCCGCAAGAACATGCCTGTGCTTGTATATTGTGTTGACGTCGAAAATAAATACTCCCCGGCGGCTGAGGTATTTTCTCACTCTTGCAAACGTCTGCGCAACGGCGTCCAATCCCGGAAGATGGTTGACACCGTCCAGCGAGCAGACGAAAGCGTCATATTTTCCGTCAAGCTCCAACCTTGATATATCCTGATTTATCAAGCGGATATTTTTGCCGGATGAGCACACCTTCTGTGCGGCGGCGGAGAGCATCTCGCAGGAAATATCAACGCCTGTTACGCTGTAGCCAAGCTTTGTAAGCTCGATACCAAGGCTTGCTGTGCCGCAGCCTAAATCAACCAAGGAGCCTCGCTTAAAACCGAGACTCCTTATAATTTTGTCGATTCGTTTGGCATAGGCTATGTAGTCAACATTCGCCGTGAAAAAGTCGTAATAACCGGCGAAAACGCCGTAGCTCATTTTTGCTCTTCCTTTTTCTTTAAGCGGTCGAAGACGATGGAATAACCGTCATTACCATAGTTGATAGAACGGTTTACTCTGCTTATCGTTGCGGTGGAAGCGCCGGTTTCGCTGACTATATCGGAATACACATGGTGATCGGTCAGCATCTTTGCAACCTGATATCTCTGAGAAAGGGATTTCAGTTCAAGAACAGTGCACAAATCGCCGAAGAAGTCATAGCACTCCTCGGGCGTTTCCAAGGTCAATATAGCGTCAAACAGATCGTCGATATACTTATCCTTCATTTTATTATTCATATTCAAAATCCTCCGAATTGTATTTCATACGAAAACATATTAGCACAGTAAATAAGAAAAGTAAATAACTCTTTTGAATTTTCTCTTATGTTTTGTAACTATCGTCAAAAACAGTCGAAAAAATTTGGGCATTATCATGATTACTCTTCGGAAGATACTTCCTCTATTATGCTTCTTATGTCTTCCACTCCCTCGTCGGTCGTTGACGAAAACGGTATAATCATAAGCTGGTCATACATGGGCAGTTCGGTTTTAAAGGCTTCCATTCGCCCGGCGCGCTCTGTCTTTTTAAGCTTATCTGCCTTTGTAAGAACAACGCAGAAGGGTATCTCGTTGTCGATAAGATAATTCAGCATCACCAAATCGTCCTTAGAAGGCGGGTGGCGCATATCTATCAGTAAGAAAACCAGGGCAATATCCCTATCCGGGTCGGCGAAATAGCCGCCTATAAGCTCGCGCCAGCGCTCCTTCTCGGATTTCGAGACTTTTGCGTAACCATAACCGGGAAGATCCACGAAATTTACGTTTTCAAGACCGTAAAAATTGATAGTCTGCGTCTTTCCGGGAACGGAGCTGACCCGGGCTAAAGCTCCCCGAAGACCCTGTTTATAAGCGAGGATTTGCCTACGTTTGAGCGCCCCGCAAAGGCTATTTCCATCCTATCCGATTTGGAAAGCTGAGAAAATGTTCCGTATGCGGCTTTGAATTCAGCGTTTTGAAACTCCATTAAGTCTTGCTCCAATCATTTTGTCAGGCTTTTTGTATATCACCGGGGCTATGTCCTTGCTCTGATTCTCGGGGATATCCAGCGCGACGTTCAGAACATCCTCGATAGTCTCGGCGAATACGAAGTCGAGCGAATCCCTTACCTTTTCGTCCACTTCCTCCATATCCGGCTTGTTGGCGGCAGGCACTATAACCGTCTTGATTCCCGCCTTATAGGCCGCCATTGTCTTTTCCCTAAGACCGCCGATTGCAAGCACCCTGCCGCGCAGCGTGATCTCGCCCGTCATGGCAACGTCGGAGCGTACCTTGATTCCCGAAAGCTCGGAAATAATGCCTGTTGCAAGCGTTACGCCTGCTGACGGACCGTCCTTAGGGACTGCGCCCTCGGGCGCGTGGATATGTATATCCTTTTTGGTGTAGAAATCCTTATCTATGCCGTACTTTTCGGCAACGCTTCTGGCGTAGGTTACGGCTATCCTGGCGCTTTCCTTCATGACGTCTCCCAATGAGCCGGTAAGCTCTACCGCGCCCTTGCCGTCAACCGAAATCACTTCAAGCGGCATAAGTGTTCCGCCCACCGCCGTCCACGCCATGCCGTTGACCTCGCCTATCTGGGGGATATCCGACTTCAGATCCTGAGTATATTTTCTAACGCCCATATACTTCTCGACTGTTTCCGGGGTGACGGTTACGCGCGCAGCCGTCTTTAAAACTATCTCCTTTGCCGCCTTACGGCAGATGGAAGCTATGCTTCGCTCAAGAGTTCTTACACCGGCTTCACGGGTGTAGAAATCTATAAGCTCATACAAGCCGGCGTCGGTGAATCTTAGCTTATTGCCTTTAACTGCTTGGGCACAAGATGCCGCTTTGCTATTTCAAACTTCTCCTCGCGGGTGTAGCTTACAAGCTCTATTATCTCCATTCTGTCAAGCAGCGGAGCGGCGACGGTATCAAGGCTGTTGGCTGTGGTCACAAACAAAACGTCCGAAAGGTCAAACGGCAGCTCGATATAGTGATCGCGGAATTCGCGGTTCTGCTCACTGTCCAGAACCTCTAACATGGCGCTCGATGGGTCGCCTCGGAAATCGTTGGACATCTTATCTATCTCGTCAAGCAGGATAAGCGGGTTCTTTGTTCCTGCCTGCTTTAAGGCGTTGATGATTCTTCCCGGCATCGAGCCGATATAGGTCTTTCTGTGACCGCGGATATCCGATTCATCCCTTACGCCGCCAAGCGAAACTCTTACATACTTTCTGCCTAAAGCCTTGGCAATAGAGCGGCCTATAGAGGTCTTGCCCACGCCGGGAGGGCCTACAAGGCAGATTATCTGACCCTTTACATCAGGGGTCAGCGAGCGCACAGCCAGAAGCTCCAATATTCTTTCCTTGACCTTTTTCATGCCGTAATGGTCCTTATCGAGCTGGGCTGTTACCTTGGTTATATCTAAATTATCCTCGGTCTTTTCGTTCCATGGAAGCTCTAAAACGGTATCGAGATAGCTTCTGATAACCGAAGCCTCCTGCGAGCCGTAGGGCATTTTCTGAAGCTTATTTACTTCGGAAACCAGCTTTTCAACGCAATCATCGCTGAGATTCAGCTTGGATATCTTTTCAAGGTATTCATAGCCCTCCTCCTCAGGTGAATCATCCTCGCCAAGCTCGTGCTTTATTACGTTCAGCTCTTCGCGCAGGTAATAATCGCGCTGACCGCGCTCTATTGCGGCATTGACCTTGGACTGTATGTCATTTTCAATTGACATTATATGAGCTTCCTTGGTGGTCACGGCAACGAGCACCGCAAGCTTTTCTGAAAGCGAGCCGGCTTCAAGAACCTGCTGCCTATCCTCGGTGCTCATTATAACGTTGAATGCAATTCTTTCATAAAGCTCCAAAGGGGTCTGAGCACGCAGGATGGATGACTTCAGATCCTCGGGCATTCTGGGTACGGCGTGGGTGTAGGCTTCAAAAGCAGCTCTTAACACCCTTGTAACAGCGTCAAGCTCTTCCTCGGAAGCCTTTTCCGCCGAAAAGGTCTTCATCGGCTTTACCTTTACCCAGAGCCAAATTCCATCATTTTGGCTTTATATACACCCTCGACCCTAACGCGGGACATACCGTCGTTGGCGTTGACGACCTGCCTTATCTCGCAGACAGTGCCTATATTATAGATATCCTTTTCGCCGGGATCGTGATTAGTCGAATCCTTCTGGGCAGAAAGGAAAACCATTCTGTCACCGTCGAGAGCGGTTTTCAAAGCTGTTAAGGATTTAGGACGCAGAACGTCGAACTTGACCGCCATATGCGGGTGGACTATTATATCTCTCGTTGCGACGCATGGAAGCGAAACGAGGTTTACATTATTTGAAGGCATATGTATCTCCTTAAAAATATAATCGCTTAATGCGGTAATGCTATTATAGCAAATACGAATGAATTTTGCAATAGATAATACATTGGTAAAAACAAACCAAAATATTGGGTATCAGAGCGGATTGTTTGTAAGCGGGTGCAAACCGCTGTACACTATACCTGCCTGCGGCGTTGACTTTTTTACTTCAATGGTTTATACTTACTTATAGTATATTCGGGCAGTTAGTTTTTCATATGAAGGCATCTGCCCTTAATTCTATTTTTGGAGGATGTTTTATGCAGTCGCTAAAATACATATACAGAATCGGAAGAGGTCCTTCCTCTTCCCACACTATGGGGCCTTTGCGCGCCGCAGAAAAGTTCCTGCGCGAATATCCTGACGCACCGCGCTACAAGGTGATACTATACGGCTCGCTTGCTAAAACCGGCAAGGGTCACATGACCGACGGCGTTCTTAAGGAAGCCTTTGCAGGAAGGCAGTTTGAGATACGGGCGGATTATATCACCCCGACCGATTTTCACCCCAACACGCTGGATATTATCGCCTGCCGACAGGACGGCGCGGAAATCGCGAAAAAGCGGTATTACAGCGTCGGCGGCGGTGAAATACTTGCGCAGGGCGAGAAAAAGCGTGAGCACCCCGAGGTGTACGGCTTCAACTCATTCTCGGAGATATCGGAATACTGCCGCAAAAAGGATATTCGCATATGGCAGTATGTTGACGAATGCGAGCCTGACATATGGGAGCATCTTGCAAAAGTCTGGGAGACTATGCAGAACGCAATCAAGGAAGGTCTTGAAGCTCAGGGAGTGCTTAACGGTGGGCTGGGGCTTATGCGCAAGGCAAGATACCTATACCATCAGCGTCACATAGACGAAAGCAATGAGACTAAGGACAACCGCCTTATCTGTGCCTACGCATACGCTGTCAGCGAGCAGAACGCCTCCGGCGGGACAATCGTCACCGCTCCAACATGCGGCGCCTGCGGAGTGCTTCCGGCGGTCTTGAAATTCTTACAGCCCAAGCGCAAATTTGGCGACGAGCAGATTTTGCACGCCATTGCAACGGCGGGAATCTTCGGAAATCTTATAAAGAAGAACGCCTCGATAAGCGGCGCAGAATGCGGATGTCAGGCGGAAATAGGCTCCGCGTGCTCGATGGCTGCCGCCGCAGCTGCGGAGCTTTACGAGCTTAGCTTCGACCAGATAGAATGTGCGGCTGAAATCGCGATGGAGCACCACTTGGGGCTTACCTGCGACCCTGTTAAGGGACTGGTGCAGATACCATGCATCGAAAGAAACGCCGTTGCCGCCATGAGAGCGCTGAATGCAGTTAACCTTGCTGACTTCTTGGCAGATTCGAGAATGATAAGCTTTGATACCGTGGTTAAGACCATGTATGAGACAGGCAAGGATTTGAAGGTTATTTATCGTGAGACTTCGGAGGGCGGATTGGCTAAGAGCTTTGGCGGAACGATATAATATCAAAATAAACAGATCCGGATTCGGAGGAAAACAAAATGAACAGGCTAATACCAAGAATAGGCTCGGCAATCGTCACGGCAACGGTTCTTCTTTTCGCTATATTTCTGCTGGTTGACTATCTTTTTGGCTCCTACATTGTGTGTATGCTTTTGCCGATAGGCTACATTATGATGGCGGCGGGGTTCCATCACGAAAGCGGCGAGGACGGAAGAGTAGCTGCAACCACAGGATTGATTTTTTCTGCGATATATGCCACTCTGATTTTCTTGGTATACTTCGCACAGACAACAACCGTGCGATTGGAGGATATCAGCGAGCAGGCAATAAGGATACTCGATTACCAGCGGGGCGGGCTGATTTTCAACTATGACCTTTTGGGCTATGGAATGATGGCTCTTTCGACATTCTTTATCGGGCTTTCCATCAAGCCAAATAGCAAGCCGGACAAGTGGCTTAAGAGATTGATGATGATGCACGGGGTCTTTTTCATAAGCTGCTTTATCATGCCGATTACGGGTGTGTTCACTAAAATGGCAATTGGTGAGGCCGGAAACAGCGGGACGATTGCGCTGCTGTTCTGGTGCGCTTACTTTATGCCGATTGGGGTATTGGCGTTCAGGCATTTTGAAAAGGAAAAATAATATATATCGTGATTTACAGAAAGAGAGACACACCATGACCAAAATAAAAAGAAAATCAATAGGGACCCACTTCTCCATGTGCGTTCAGCCGGCGTTTATCATAGGCACAAACAACGAGGATGGCTCGCACAACTTTGCGCCGATTACATGGGTCAGCGTTACAAGCTGCGAGGGCGATGATTATATGCTGGTAATAAGCATGTTCGGGACGAAAAGAACAAAGCAGAACATTATCAGAACGGGCAAGCTCAGCGTGAATTTAGTCAGCAGAGATATGCTAAAATTTATGGACTATTTCGGCACGCACCGCGCGGAGGATGGCAAAAAGGACGGCATCCCCTACAGCGTTTCAAGGGGCGAGGTTGTAGATGTTCCCGTACTTGATTCAAGCCGATGGGTGTATGAATGTGAGGTAGACAAATCTGTCGAAACAGGAGAATCGACCACATTCTTCTGCAAAATAAGAAATATTCAGGTTGACGAGAATTTTGTGTGCAAAGACACTTTCGATATCGACCTTACAAAGCTTGACCCGGTAATTTATTCCGGAATGTATCACAGTATCGGAGAACTGCTCGGCAAAATCGGTGATTTTTCGCGATAAATCAGGCGGGACAAGCGCTATCTACGGAGGTTATACGAATGAGCAAAAGCATATTCAATAAAACCTTTTTCAACATAATCGGCGAGCGGATTGAGCTTCGCTTAATCGATACATACGAAGGCGAAAACGGCGCTCTCCCCTTTTATTGGTGGGATATTGTCCTCAGACCTGAGAATGTCACCGTCGGGAAAATAAGCCTGCGAATCGGGCAGAACTATCATTCATATTTCAACGGCAATATCGGGTATGAGGTCGATGAGCAGTATCGGGGCAATCATTACTCATTGCAGGCGTGTCGGCTTCTTTTGCCTATTGCGAAATATTACGGCATGGATAAGATATATTTATCCTGCGACTGCGACAATGCGGCTTCATATAAAACCATTGAAAGGCTGGGCGCGAAGCTTATTGAAGAGGTCGAGCCTCCCTGTGACTATATTTACTATTATGTAGGAATGCCCAAGCAGAGGATTTATGAGCTGAGGATAGACTGAGAATTTTTGTAGCCAAATTGATACCAATATCCGGGTTTACAAATTGAAAAAAATGTGATATACTATTAGAGATTTTTATATTCATCACGATAGGAAAATGCTTATGGATCAATCAAATATAAGAAACTTCTGCATTATTGCGCACATAGACCATGGCAAATCCACCCTTGCCGACAGGATTCTTGAGCTTACCGAA
>CALDFS010000313.1 GCA_937942105.1 uncultured Ruminococcus sp.
ATCTCCGGGCAGTCCGGCGCAAGCCTGATATCGTCAAGCCCCATATGCACCCCGCCGGGAGTGCCGTTTTCAACACAAAAGGCAGAAATGCTAAGCTTGCCCTTGCCGTCGACCTTGTGTGTGACGGATTCTATCCGGGAAAATCTGAGACTTCCGACCTTCCACACGATATTTCCGCAGGCAACTACCGGCGCCCGGGCTTTCATGATTCTTATGGCTTCGTTAACAGTCATAACACTCCTCCTTACGATATCCACCGAGCGAGGGCGACTGAAGCAACGTAAAATCTTCTGCCGACCCTTTTCAAAGGAAAGTCACGGCTTCCCTTAAGCGTCCGCTCATCAATGCCGAGATATTCGGCGGCTTGCCTAATCGGTATAAGCTCCATGCCTCCGAATTTATCGGTTATCCGCTTTAGGTTGTCGTAGTAATCTTCTTTTACTCTCATAGCTTATCACCTCAATTCTCCGCCGCTGGTTCGCAGAACAAATCATCCGTACTGCACCGCAGACAGCGAGCTATCTCCCTGCCGACTTGCAAAGATGGGTTCTTCGTTCCCCGCTCAATCTGACAAAGCATTGCCTGAGTTATGCCGACATCCCTCGAAAGGTCAGCCTGCGTTATTCCGAGCCTTTCCCGCCTGATTTTTATAATTTCGCCAACGCTCATTAATATCACCTCCGGTTATTCGTCAATGGTAGCGATTACCGCACCCTTTAACATATAGTAGATTTCCAACTGCTTTTCTTCCGGGAGCTTTTCAAGATATTCCAATACTCTTTCAAGCTCTTCGACCGTTACGTTTTCCGTATGTGTCCTGCTCATTTTTATCCCTCCTCATGCTTTCAACCAGCAGCACTATCAAAGCGATATTTACTGCAATTTGAATTGCGTCCCAAATGATTTCAAACATGTTTATTCCTCTTTTCCATTAAATTTATATTGACAACGAACAAGACTTGTGATACTCTTAGGCAGGAGGCTTTCGCCTCCCACCCCTACCCGGTTAATTTGCTGATTAAATCAATCAGCGATTTTACCAGGTTCAGTATGGCGGTAATCAGGAGTATTGCTTTGGTCAGCGCATCCTGGTTGCCGCTTTTCTTTTGCTTGTTCATTGTGTTCACCTCTTTCGTTATCTGATGTTATTATTATAGCAATTTTATTGCTGATTGTCAAGCGATATTAGCAACTATATTGCTGAAATGTTGCACAATCTTTGCTATTGATTATCGTATATATTGCAATAATATTGCTAAATCATTATAATTTATATCCTGCGCACTTGACAATTAGCAATATTTATGCTATTCTCTCATCAGAGGTGATATTAATGCGCATAAATGACCGCTTAAAAAAACTGAGATTATCTAAAAATCTTAACCAGAATGAAATTGCCGATATCCTCGGCGTAAGCCTTAGCTCTTATCAGAAATACGAAAGAGAGAAAAACAGCGTAACTCCATCTCTTGATGTTCTCATACGCATAGCGGATTATTATTCGGTTAGCTTAGATTATATTGTAGGTCGTTCCGCCGAAGCCCAGGAACCTATAGATCAGCTGGAGCGAAGCTTTGATATGTCAGCTTTAGAGAAAAAAATCCTGACAAATTATCTTGCACTGCCTGAAAACCTCCGGGGCGACTTTATGACTTTCCTGCAAAATGCCGTCCGCGAAATTGAATCAAGCAATCAGCCGTCCGATTAGTCGGGCGGCTTTTTGTTGCCATCGCCGCGCCGCGTATTATCTGATAAATCATTTTCCTGACTTTAGTGCTGCTTGCGCAGTAAAGCTTTATAAAACTGATAATTTCGCCAACTCCCATAAAAATCACCTCTGATTCGATTTTTTGATTGTTAAATATTGCTTTTATTCTTAAAGTGTGCTATAGTGGAATAAAAGATTTAACTTGGTTATATTATAATTCACTATAGTGAATTTGTCAATGGAAATAATTCATTTTTATGAATTTTGTAGCTATGCACAATATTCCATTATTCACTTTAGTGAATAATATCAAATTTATCAAAAGAGGTGACACGTATGTTTTGGGAACGGTTTTATAATGCTTGCAAAAGAAAAGGAGTTACTCCAACACCCACTGTGAAAGAATTAAATATTGCCGCTGGCATGGTGACAAAGTGGAAAAGCGGCAGTATCCCCAATGGCGAAACATTAATTAAAATTTCAAATTACCTCGGCTGCTCCGTAGACTATTTATTAGGAATTACTGATGAGCCTAATATTTTATCTAAGTCGGGTGAAATGACTTCTCATGAAAAAAAGCTTATCGCGGCATACCGCAATAAGCCTGAAATGCAAAACTCGGTTGATAAGCTTTTAGATATATATGAACCTGCCGAAACAATCGCCGAAGACATCTCCGAAACCATACGCAAAATTGAAGCCATCTCAAAGGCGGCTACAAAACAAAAATAACGTATGCCCTGCCCGCTCCGGGCGGGAATACATACGTTGTGGTTATATATTATACATAAGGCAATGGAGGAAACAACTATGATATGCAAGCACTGCGACCAGCGAATACCAAATGATTCAGAATACTGTCCTTTTTGTGGTTTAAAGGTTAGCTCGGAAGGCTCGCATAATGTAAATAACGCTCCGGATAATGACAGTCTGTTATCAAAAATTAAGCGTTTTCTAAAAAATATGCTCAAAGCGAATTCAATAGTTGCAGAAAATGAGCATCTAAAACAGCAGATAGCTGAAAATGAACAGAAAAATGAGTGGCTGCAAAAGCAGATAGCAACGAACGAAAAGAAATACAACGAATCCGGCTTTCATTCCTACTCAAAGATAGAGGACGCTATTGACGGTATCGAGCAACAGCAATCAAAAAAGGAAGCCGAACTTCTTTCCCTTCAGGCAGATATAGATGATTTATTGCAAAAGCAAGCGAAAACCGAAGCTCAGATAAAGACTAACAGCAGAAAACTTGACAAGATAGCTGAAATTTACCGCGCCGCAGTTTATGCTATAGAAAAATACACAAACGTCCCCTATGACCAGGTTATTGTCAAAAATCATCGTGAAATAGAAGAATCCGACTTGATGCCTACCGTCGAGCTAAAAATCCACAGCATGGACGTAAAGGATCTAAACAAGGCTTTCAAGGATAACGACAAGCGTATTGATGAGGTAACAAAAAAATATCGTGCAAGATACACCACAAAAGCAAATATGACGATATACGAGCTAATGGTTATTGCCTTGCGCGCAGAGCTTCAGAATATCCTCTATGATTTAAAGTATCAAAAGCTTGACATCGGTATAGAAAATGTTAAAAAGATTACTGAAAAATATCAGAAGCTCGCTTGTGACGGCAATCAGTCCATAGCCCCGACCGTCACAAAATTTATCGGCGAAATTGAATATCTATTTATCAATGCCGTAAAGATAGAGTATAACTATTACGTTCGCAAAGAACAGGCTCGTCAGGAACAGCTTGCAATAAAAGAACAGATGAAGCAGGAAGCCGCCGAACGCAAAGCCCTCGAAGCCGAAATGAAGAAGGTTGAAAGTGAAGAGGCGAAATATAAAGCTCAGATTGCAGACGTGCAAGCTAAGCTTGTGCAGGCTGACGATTCTGAAAAGGAAGCCCTATCAAAACGCATTTTAGAGCTTGAAGCTCAACTTGCAAGTGTTGCTCTGAAAAAAGAAGAAATCGCCAATCTACAGAACGGTAAAGCTGGAAATGTATATATCATAAGCAACCTTGGCTCTTTCGGTGATTCCATGTTTAAAATTGGCATGACAAGGCGTCTTGACCCTCAGGAGCGTGTTGATGAATTAGGCTCTGCCTCCGTTCCGTTTAAATTCGATGTTCATAGCTTTATTTTCTCCGAGGACGCTGTTAGTCTTGAAAACGAACTGCACCGCCGCCTCAATGAAAAGAGAGTTAATAAAGTTAATATGCGTAAAGAGTTCTTCTATTCAACGTTGGATGAGCTGGAAGAACTGACCCGCGAAATATGTCCCACAGCTGAATTCAGGAAAACAATGCTTGCCGAGGAATACAGACAATCATTATCAACTGACAAAGTTTTTGATGATATAATACCCTCGAATGAAGAAGTCAGCGAAGATGAGGAATAGATTAAGACGGCTATATAAATTAAGATTCATGAAGCACATATGACAAAGTATTACATCAGCAGCACAAAATACTTCCTTCAGTAGCGCCAGACTAAAAAGCATGGTAAGGAGGTTATATACCAATGGATAAAAACAGAATAGGTACTGTCAAATCACGATTTGATGCAATAATACATACTCTTGACGAAACAAATATTGAGTTTTGGTTTGCACGAGAGCTAATGCTTCTTCTCGGATATGAACGATGGGAGAACTTCGAGAAAGTGATTGAACGCGCAATAGAGTCTTGCGGTGCTTCCAGTGCCACAGTTTCAGACCATTTTCGTGAGGTCACGAAAATGGTTCAACTGGGAAGTGGGGCAAAAAGAATTATCAAAGACTATATGCTGACTCGTTATGCCTGTTATTTAATAGCTCAAAACGGCGACACTAAGAAAGAAGAAATCGCCTTTGCGCAGAGTTACTTTGCTGTGCAGACAAGAAAACAAGAACTCATTGAAGAACGCATGGCATATGTAGAACGCACAGAGGCACGTGGAAGGCTTAGAGAATCTGAAAAGCGACTATCGCAGAATATCTATGAGCGTGGCGTAGATGATGCCGGCTTCGGCAGAATTCGTTCTAAAGGCGATACGGCTTTATTTGGCGGCTATACAACGCAGGATATGAAGCAGAGATTAGGAATTAAAGAGAATCGACCTTTAGCTGATTTTCTGCCCACGCTCACTATTGCAGCGAAGAATCTTGCCACGGAAATGACCAACTATAATGTAGAAGAAAAGGACTTGCAAGGTGAATCCGCGATAACAACAGAACACATTCAAAATAACAGCTCCGTTAGAAATATGCTTGAACAACGTGGAATCAAGCCTGAAAATCTACCTGCTTCTGAAGATATAAAAAAGCTTGAGCGTCGTATAAACTCACAAGAGAAGCAGCTGGCAGAGCAATCAGGAAAATTCCCTGTATCTGTTAGCAAAAAGGAAAACTAATATGCACCAGCACTACATCTCTTCCACCAAATACTCCCTTCAGTAGCGCCAAACAAAAAGCACGGCAAGAAGATTATATACCAATGGATAAAAACAGAATAATTATTTTCAAGACGGCTGACGAAAAAATATCTGTGGATGTTCGCTTTGACGAAGAAACAGTATGGCTGACTCTCGACCAAATGGCTTCTTTGTTTGAACGAGATAAGTCTACCGTTTCAAGACATATAAAAAACATCTTTATTGAAGGCGAATTAGACAGGAATGCAGTTGTTGCAAATTTTGCAACAACTGCTCAGGAATACTTACGCTGTAATGTATTATGCTAAATAGTAAATTATATTGCATAGTTTTACAAGAAGAGAGGCAAAGGAGACCATCAACATGACCCGACGTAAAGACGGCATCTGGCAAGAGGTCCTGACGGTCAACGGTCGGAAAAAGTATTTTTACGGCAAAACAAAATCTGCCGTATTGCAGAAAATCCGCGAGTTCGAGGAAGAGCGAAGCCGAGGAACACTGTTTGAAAAAGTCGCCGATGAGTGGTGGGAAGTCCACGAGCCGGAGCTTGCACATAATACGACCAAGAGCTATAAGCCGGCAATAAAAAGAGCGATTGAAGCGTTCGGCATTGAGAAGTAGCATAAGTTATGTAATGGTTTTGGTGATTGTTTTAGTCGTAGGCTATTTTTCTTCTCGTCCGATGATGATTGCTTATTACGATGCTACTGCAACGAAACGGAACACGTTGACGGAAAATAGTCAGAGGGTCATGGAAAAAATGGATGGAGGCTTGACTTTGACTACTTATGTGAACTTGTTGGATGAAACTTGGTATAATGGCTCTCCGGAAGGGAAGAATTATGACATGGAGAAGTTTGATAAGTATGTACGTTTTAAGCCGGATATGAAGATCAACTATGTTTATTATTACGGACCGGGAACACATGCTCATTATGACAAGATCTATGAAGGATTGAGTCTTAAGGAACGTATGGTGAAAGTATGCGAGGGGTATGATTATAATCCGGATATGTTTATTTCTGCAGAAGAGGTGAGTAAGATGGATGATCTTTCAAGAGAAAATGGTCGTTTTGTGAGGGTCTTTAAACGTGATAATGGTAAAAAGGCATACTTGCGAATTTATCAAGATAATTTTATTCATCCGTTTGAAAGTGAGATTAC
>CALDFS010000314.1 GCA_937942105.1 uncultured Ruminococcus sp.
GCCTATCTGGTAAAACAGCATTACGGCAATCGCTTCGAGATATTCACCGTTTTGGTATATCGCCAAAGCCATCGCGCCGACGGTTGCAACGGCCATAAGAAAGTTTTCGTCAAATATGCGGCGGTTTTTTATGCCCTTTATGGCTTTTCTTAAAATATCATATCCGATAATGAAATAGTCGGCAAGATAGCAGGCAAAACGAATCCATCTTCCCGCTGATGGGAACAGGAATTTATCAAGAGAATTGAACGTTTCAGCGGTGACAAACTGAAGTCCCAGAAGAATGATTGAGCAGATAAGAATACGAATCATCATGATTCTTTGTTTCTTTGTCATACCGTCCTTTCTGGCTCCCACGATGCAAAGAAGCGCCGCTGCCGCAATAATAACCGCTCCGAGCAGTATATCTATAATTATTTCCTGCATGGCAACATCATCCTTTCAATATATGCTTAATTGTTTATTTATGCTTTGGTAAAATCGGCGCCCCGCTCTGCCATAACACGGCTTAGGTGCGCCGATTTATACTATTTATAAGATTAAAGAGCGATTTCGCAGTCCGGTTCAACCTTTTTGCAGGCTTTCAGAACATCCTTCATAACGCTTTTAGGGTCGCTTCCCTCGGAAAACTCAACTATCATCTTCTGGGTCATAAAGTTTACGGTGGCGGAAGCTACTCCTTCGGTTTTGCGGGCAGCATCCTCCATAAGATTAGCGCAGTTGGCGCAGTCAACCTCGATAGCGTATGTCTTCTTCATATGTACCTCTCCTTTAAAATATTTTTGAATTTTACGATTAAGTACTTGTTTAATCATCATGATTGTAGTATAATATATGTGAAGCAAGAAGTCAATATGTCTGAGTGCGGTTTTGCCAAACGGGCGAAATGAATTTCTATTTGGATTAAACCGCTTGCAGGAAAGGAAGGTCATATTTATGAACTATATCAAGCTCCCACACAACCACGGTGAAGACGAACAGACTGCAATACATGAGCAGATGAGTAAGGTAACCAATTTTCAGGTCGTGGCGGACATCTTCAAGCAGCTTGGGGACCCTACCCGTATCCGAATTTTCTGGCTTTTATGCCACTGCGAGGAATGTGTTATCAACATATCCGCCATGATGAATATGTCAAGTCCGGCGGTATCCCATCATCTAAGACCTTTAAAAAACAGCGGTCTGATCGTAAGCCGCCGCGAAGGAAAAGAGGTCTATTACCGCGCAGCGAACACGCCGCAAAGCCAGCTTCTGCACCTTATGATAGAGCAGGTAATGGAAATCGCCTGCCCTGAGAAGTAAAGCGAGGCAGGCAATGAGCGATAATCTTATTGAAATAAGCAAAAGCATGGCAAAGCTGACCGGCATATGCCAAAAGGAAGCAATACAGCTATACTCCGGAATAACGCTTATATATTTTGAAATGGAAACCGGCTCGTTTACCATGCAGCACAAAGCCATGGAAGGAATCATACAGATAAACTACTGCAAATCGGGACGGATGGCTTGGAAAATGAACGGCAGCGATTACAGCTACCTTAACCCGGGCGATTTTTCTTTGAACACAATGAACGTCTGTGCGGATTCATCCATAAACATCCCTTCCGGTCAATACTCAGGTCTTGCCATCATCATAGATTTGCAGAAGTTCTTGGCAAATCCTCCGGAATTGCTCGGCAGCGCTGATATCATAAAAACCTCGATTACAGACAGGTTTGCTGCTGATATGGGTAACAGCATCACTGTTATGAGCGGAAATGAAAAGACCGAAAGCATTTTTTCCGCTTTTTATGACAAGCCGGATCAGCTCAGACTGCCGTATCAGAAAATAAAAGTGCTGGAGCTGCTTTTGTACCTTTCAAATCCGGAATTCGCGCATGAGAATCAACCTGCGGCGTGTCAATCCGAGCAGACGGAAATGATAAAGAAAATTCACGACCGGCTGACCAGCCAAATGGGTGAAAGAATCACCATTGAAGAGCTTTCAAGGCAGTATCTTATGAACCCAACCACCCTGAAGGCGGCATTCAAGCAGGTTTACGGAACATCCATCGCCGCCCACATGAAGCAGCACAGAATGGAACGTGCGGCAAAGCTTCTCCGCGAAACCAACATGAGCGTTGCGGAAATAGCGCAGGCAGTTGGATACGACAGTCAGAGCAAGTTCGCGGCGGCGTTCAAGGCATGCTATAGGGTTTTGCCAAGGGAGTATCGTAAGAAAGCCTGATGCGGTTATACCATAAGGTGGATTATAATATGCCCTGCTGCGGATTTTTTGCGCGGAATCAAACGCTGTCCCTTGCCCATTTCAAAAATGTCACGTGAGACACCCCTATCCTGCGTGAAGCCTCTCTTGCTGATATTCTGCCCTGCTCCCACTCTGCCTTAACGCTTTCAAACTGCACAGAGCGCTCCATGAACGGTCTGCCGAGCTTTCTGCCCATTGCCTTAGCGGCGGCTATCCCCTCCGCCTGCCGCTGACGGATATTTATGCGCTCATTTTCTGCCACAAAAGACAGAACTTGGAGCACAATGTCTGATAAAAATGT
>CALDFS010000315.1 GCA_937942105.1 uncultured Ruminococcus sp.
GCATTATTCCTACACTTTGGCTCAAAAAGCCAGTAATTACGGGATATTTTGCTTCCATCTATAATAACAAAAATAGCTCGAAAAACTAGTGCGTACATTGAAGTGATGTACTTACATAAAGGTTTAATACTTACCAAAAGAAAAGAGTAAGACGAGTATATCCTGCATTCAAAATGTAAAGCTTGTGGAAACCGGTTTCAGCTATACCATGTCATTGATTCAGGGAAAATACAAAATGTTCATCCTGTATACGCTGATGGAATATGAGATTGTCTTCTTCAACGAATTGAAGAAGTATATAGGAGAACGATATCGTACAAGACGCTGAAAGAATTGTAGTCTAATGGTCTGATTCATCGGGAAGAGTACCCACAAATTCCATCAAAGGTTAAATACAGTTTAACTCAGCGTAGCGGGTTGCTTATTCAATATTTGATTTGATGTGCGAGTGTGGATTTGCATGGGCATAGGGGTCTGTGAAATAGCGATAAGCAAGACTGACAGCTTCACGTTAGCTGTTTTCAAATTCATTTCTATACTGAAACGTCCCAAACCATCCGATTTAAGACATTTGACATATGGGCTGGTTACACCTATAATATCCATCTATTTATTACAAATATAAATATTTCTATTGATTTTTTAAAGTTATGTTATAATAAAACATCGATTACATTTAATGTGAGTAAGTTCCCTATGAAATATAAAATTCAAAACTTCTATTGATTTTTTTGGCAAATAAGACTATAATAAATTTAAAGATAACATTTTGTGTCGAAAGAGAGAGTAATACATGGAATGGATAAAAAATATGTATAAGCGATATGGCGAAATAATAAAATATCTGATTTTCGGGGTACTGACGACTATTGTAAATTATGTGGTTTATCTTGTTGCTTCTCTGCCGTTTCGTACTACGACCGTTCCGACACTAATAGCATGGTTTGTTTCGGTAATATTTGCGTTTGTTACGAATCGCAGATTTGTTTTTCATTCTGAAGCTAAGGGACGGGAGATTGTTCCCGAGGCAGGTAAGTTCGTTGCAGCAAGGGTTCTTTCGGGTATAGTTGATATATTGTTTATGTGGATATTTGCTGATTTGCTTCACTTTAATGATAAGATTATGAAGCTTGTTTCAAATGTTTTTGTAGTGATATTTAATTATATAGCGAGCAAACTGGTTATTTTTAAGAAAAAATAGCAAACTATATTTCATATAGAAGTTGATGTAGATGCAGAATTTAATTAGAAAATTTATAACTGCTTGTCGCAATGCTTGGTCTAAGCTGAAGTCTGTCCGCTTGAGAATTAATAGATTGATGAGCGGAAAATCTTCGGATAAGATGATGGCGCTTTTGGTGACCCTTGTAAGCATGATCATAATGATTATTGCTTTGTTTATTCCGCCGTACATAGGTGTTGCAAATGACGGAACCGTTTCCGAGACTATGAGAACGGTCGGGCTGGACTATATAAGTGACTCGGTTGGCGATAATTATAATAATTATTTTGTCAGAACCTATAAGAACGTCTATGCTAATCGCGGAAGCGTTACGGTACACACTCTTTTTGTTCGCTTTGCAAGATTTGTAGACTACATTATCACCGGAGATGCCGAATTCGATGTAAGATTTCTCGCGATAATTTATGTTCTGCTTTATATTCCGGCTATTTTTATACTTGTTAATTCTGCACTGAAAAGGCTTAGTTATTTTACGGAAAAAACGGTTGTTTCGGTTTTAAGCGTCATGGTATTTGCGGATATCTCACTGATATCCTATTTTAATTCGCTGTATGCGGAGCCGATTGTTCTTATAGGTCTTACTTATATGATTGGCTCGGCAATGTCCCTGCAGTATTCTACGAAATACAACTCTGGATATATCATTATTTTTACTGTATGGGCAGCTATTCTTGGGTTTACAAGAAGGCACCTTATAATTATAACATTTATTGCCGCTTTGCTTATTATTCTGCTGCTAAAACTCAAGTTGACGATGCATTCTGCGGTGATTCCCGTTATATCCTGCGTGCTGCTTACGATGTCGCTTATTGCATATACGGTTATGCCTAATGATTTTACGGATACAAGCAAAATCCATTCCATGACCCGCGGAGTGCTTTTGCAGTCTTCAAATCCCGAAAAAACACTTTCCGAATTCGGAATAGACGGTTCATACGCCATTCTTGCGGATGTTTCTCTCTATGATTTGTTGCCGATTACAGATGAGGAGAATCCGTTAATGCATGAGCAGTTTATCGATAAATATAGCTCAATCGATGTATTGCTGCATTATATGAGGCATCCCGGGGCTTTTATTTCCATGCTCGATATCGGAGTTAAGTCATCCTTTAATCTTAACCGTACTTTTTGTGGCAACTACGAAAAAAGTACAGGTATGCCTCCGAGGGCGCAGAGCGTTTTCTGGTCGGCTTACAGCATATATAAAGTGCGTTCCGCGCCGAAGACGATAGGATATCTAGTTTTAATGATAGCTGCATATATCATGCTTTCGGGTAAGCGTGTGTTCTCGGTGAGAGACGTTCCGGACCGCTTTCATTATATTTACTTTGTGGTTATGACGTTTGTGGTGCTTGTCGGGGTGGTTGATATATCCTACATTATTATTCACAGCGGCGATGCTCAACTTCAGCAGTTTAATTTTGCATTGGGTATTTGTATGGACTTTCTTTTCTATTTTGTTTTGACAGAAATACTTTACAAGCTGAATATATTAGAAAAGAGTACGGTGCCCGGAGAGGAGGAAAAGAACTATGAACAATACAAGAGAGCACGTTCTGAAAAGCACAGAGCTAAAAAATGAAATCAGAAAAGGTCGAACCATTCAGGATGTCAGCATACTATTGTTTGTCGTTTCTATGTTTATATCATCGGTTATTATGCTTATGGCTGCCGAAAGCGTAAGAATTCCTCAGGTTGTTTTATTTATCGCAAGCTGTTTTTCGATTCTTCTTGCGGCGTATAGCTATAGATACATAGCGGTTATGTCGGCAGGAACTGAAATTCTTGTTTTTGCAGTTTACATGCTTTTCCAGCATTATGCCAACGGTCTTGAAATACACTGGACCTGCTATGTTTGGCTGTTCCTTCCGATTATATTTGTAGCTACTATGCTGTTGTACAGATATCTCGGATATAAAATGGAGCTGAATAATGATATACTTTCAACGCAGATGGAAAATCTCGTACTTATTCATCCGCTGACAGGGTTGTATAATTTGCGAGCGCTTTATATAGACCTTGAACGTCAGATGGCGTATTCAAAACGAAACAATCTTAACATAACGCTCTTGTGCATACAGCTAAGATATGCGCGTGAGCTTCAGTCGATGCTGACGACTAACCAGTTTGAACAGCTTCAGCAGACTCTCGCACGTTGTACGGAGGATGCACTTAGAGTTGAGGATAGGGTTTATTCTGTTGATGACCAGGGTTCTCTCGCTGCAATACTCACATGTGACGCTCCGGGGGCTTTAATTGTAAAAAACCGTATAAAGCATAAGGTGCAGGAAACTGATGAATTCTATGACGGCAAAAGCCGTGCTATCAAAATAGACTTAAGGATAGCCTATCTTCAATATAATCCGGAAACTA
>CALDFS010000316.1 GCA_937942105.1 uncultured Ruminococcus sp.
CGCCTCCATCGACTTGCGTATCCGGGTCGAATCGCCTCGTACTGCGGCGGTCGACTTCAGAGAGGCGTTCAATATGGGGTTCAAAGACGAGAAGCTCAACGACGGGCAGGGCGGCTGGACCGACCAGGGGCCGGCCAACGATCTGCGCATGATGAAGTCGGGCCGGTTCTCCGCTCTCGGCGTCGATTTCGTATTCGTATTCACGGTCGGAGGTGTAGAATTCTATCTCATACACATCCTTGCCGTCGTCTCGGTCGAGCTTGGCTTTTGTAAAGGTAGCATCTGCCGCCTTGACGTTGGCATCCTTAAGAGCGATATCCTTGGCTGATTCAATCTGTCTGATTTCATCCACCACAGTGTTTATATCAGCGATCATATCATCATATATTGTCGTGAATTTATTTTCTCTTTTGATGATTCCGCCGGTCGAAGCGTTGATCTCATAATCGTACTCGGTATCGCCGAAGCTGAACTCGATTTCGTAAACAGATATGCCGTCATCGGTATCCTTTTTGGCTTTTGTAAAGCTGACGTCTTCATAATCAAGACCGGCATCCTTAACAGCGGCTTCCTTCGCGGCTTCTAAGCCTATATCCTGACCCTGAACAGCAGTTTTGGAATCTTTATACTCAACATCTTTTTTGAGTATGCTTCCGCCGTAGACGGATAACTCGTATTCATACTCGGTAGTGCCGGAGTAGAATTCTATCTCGTAAACGTCACGGTTGTCGTCATGGTCAAGCTTTGCTTTGGTAAATGTCGCTTCGCTAAGGTCTGCGTCTGCTAAAGCTATGGCTTTGGCTTCATCAAGGCTTATCGGCTCACTTTGGGGATTAGTTAAGTCCGGCTTATCCAGCTGATCGAGCTTAGAGGTCATAAGCTCGTATTCCTTATCAAGCTCGCGGTAAAGAATCTCACCGGTGTTAGCGTCTATTTCGTATTCGTACTTATTTCCGTCCTTGATGAATTCGATTTCATGCTTTGTAATGCCATCGTCAACCTCGGTTTCAGATTTGACAACGGTAACATCTCCTTCGGCAAGACCTGCGTCGCGCAGGGCTATATCCTTTGCGTCATCTGCGCTGATGCCGGCGAAGGAGTTATCCACCTTGATTGTCTCATCCGTAAGCTCATCTGCGACCGTGCTTGGTGTATCTATGCTTTCATCCTTTGGATGAAGCTTATTTGAAGCGCTGCCTGCCTTATATCCCGCAAGCACTCCTATGCCCATGACAGCAACTGCCGCAGCTACGCATACACAGCCCACAACAACGCTTTTATGGTTATTAACGAAATCCTTAAAATTACTCATATTCAATTCTCCTATCGTTTTTTATTGTATTTATACAATATCATGTGAATATTAGAGCAATATTAATAAATGAGAATTATTCCTTAATTTTTTTCATTTCAAATGTAAACTCGCTTCCCTCCCCAAATTGGCTGGAAACCGATATCATTCCTCCGTGAAACTCGGCTATCTCTTTTGCAAGAGCCAGACCCAAGCCCGTTCCGCCGGTGCTGCGGGATGAATCCGCCTGATAGAACCTATCAAATATCTTATCAACATCCTCCGGCTTGATGCCGATTCCGTTGTCGGCTACGCTCAGGGCAACGCCGTGCCTATCTGAAGCAAGCGATACCCTTACCCAGCCGTTTTCACGACCGTATCTGAAAGCGTTGGATACAAGGTTGTTTACAAGCCTTTGCAGAAGCTCATAATTCCCCGTTACAGTCAAGCCGTCTTCAATACTTGATTCAAGGGTTATATTCTTCTGCTTAATGCGTGAAAAGTCCATGCAGGCAAGGTGCACAAGCTCTGAAAAATCGACTTCGGTTTTAACGTATCTGTCCGACTTGGTTTCAAGGCGGGTAAAATCAAGCATATCTGATATCATCTTGCTCATTTTATCGGTCTGGCGGCTGATTACCCTTAGGGCTTCTTCATATTCATCGGTATCACGCGGCTTTTCAAGGGTATATTCGCACTGGGCAGATATAACCGAAACCGGAGTTCTAAGTTCATGAGAAACATCAGAGGAAAAGCGCTTTTCAGATTCAAACGACTTATCCAACCTTACTATCATCGAATTGACCGAATCCGCAAGTATGTGTATCTCATCGCTTCCCTCGCCTATTTCTATCCTCTTTTTCAGGTCGGAGCCGCGCTCTATTTCCGCGGTAGCTTCGGCTATCTTCTTGACCGGGCGCAAGGCTCCGCCGGCTATCAGATATCCTCCCACAATGGCTATTACAACCAAGGTTGGCAGGAGCAAAAGCGTCAATCTGATGATATTGGAAATCTGCGAACTTCCGGATTCCGCCGATACTATACCCCTTAGCCATAGCTTTTGACCGTAGGAAAGTTCAAGCAGCCTATCATATACAAAGTGCTTCACGCCGCCATATGGGACTGAGCTTATATATCCGTCAGTATACTTCAGCTCAGCCGTTGCATATGCAATCGGATTTTCGCCGTAAATCAGCGAGCCATCCTCTGCGTAGACAGCGCAGTAAACGCCGTTTCTTGAATCCAGAAAATCATCATCTATTTCAAGATATCCGCCGTTATATTCCAGATATCTGTAGCCGCCTTCAGCGTGCTCATCATCATGCAGCGTTTCGTGGATGCGGAATGCAACTTCATCAGCATTGCTCTCAACCGTTAAAACAAGCTCGTCCTTTATGGTATTGCTTAAAACTGATGAGCTGATATGCAAAATTGCAGCAGACATCGCCGCAGTTATCAGAACAAGAACGGTCCCGAACCAAAGGGTGATTTTTAAGCGTATTGAAAGCTTCTTCATTTGTCTTCACCGCTTTTAAGGACATATCCGGCGCCGCGCACTGTGTGGATAAGCTTGACCTTCTCATCCTTATCTATTTTTTCACGAAGATAATTGATATAGACAGCAACAACGTTAGTTCCGCCCTCATAGTCGAAATTCCATATATGATCCTCGATTTTCTCCTTCGACAGGACTATCCCCTCATTGCGCATCATATATTCCAAAAGCGAGAATTCCTTAGCGGAAAGCAGTATGCTTCTGCCCGAGCGAGTGACACGGCGGGTGGACACATCCAGCTCAAGGGTATCAACACTAAGCGTATTTGAGCTGTGACCGAAGCTTTTTCTTGTCATGGCACGTATTCTGGCGCTGAGCTCCTCAAAGGAAAACGGCTTTATAAGGTAATCGTTTGCACCCATATCAAGCCCTCTTACCCTATCGGATATAGAATCGCGGGCGGTAAGGAAAAGCACAGGAACGGAATTTCCGACGGCTCTTAGCTTAGACAGCACCTCCAGCCCGTCAGCCCCCGGCATCATAATATCCAAAATAACGCCGTCGTATTCAGCCGCATTCAGATAATCAAGCGCCTGCACGCCGTTAAAGCAGCTGTCAACGCTGTATCCCTCGTCGGTCAGCTTTTTTGTGATGATACGGTTGAGGTCGCGCTCATCCTCGGCTAAAAGTATCCGCATGAAATCAAATCCTTTCCTTTTTCTAAGCACTATTATATAGTATTGAAGCGAAAGTTACAATAGGATTGGATAAAATTTTGATTTGCACTTGACAAATCGGCAATCTGAGGATATAATAATAAATGCTGTTTCGAGGTGTAACTCAGCTTGGTAGAGTGCTTGGTTTGGGACCAAGATGCCGCAGGTTCAAGTCCTGTCACCT
>CALDFS010000317.1 GCA_937942105.1 uncultured Ruminococcus sp.
AAAAGCTTTTTAATGCAATAGGAAAACTAAATGACAGCTATATTGAGGAAGCGTATGCCGAGAATCCACAACCGGCTAAGTCGAGAAAGAGCATTAAGCGGATTGTTATGCTTGCCGCTGCGGCTCTATTGTCGGTATCGCTGGTTATAACTGTCGCCGCCAACAGTGACGCTATTATCGCTGCAATGTTTGAGCGCCGGCAGAAGCTTGTTGACGATAAGATAGGGCATATAGATGAGTCGGTGACTGAGGGGAATGTAACTCTGACGATGGAAAGCGTTACTGTTGACCAGAATATATTTGATGACGGACGTTTCCTCGGCACATTTACCGTAAGCTTCCATAACGAAGACGGCAATTTTGAAAGCGGTCTAAAATATGGCGGATATAAGATGCAGCATATATTAGACGATAGCGGCAATGATTCGGGACCTTTGGAATTTGACGAGGATGGGCGTGGATGGTATACTTTGCACGGCAATAAACCGCAGGAGTTTGAAGCGTTCTATCCCGCTATAAATCGCATCAACTACGGTCTTGACGAGCTGTCGGACACTATCACCTTGCAGAGCATTTCTGCGTTTGGAATGTATGGTGTCAACCGCATTATCTTCTATGATATTACCTCGGCGGACGGCTCTATCAAGTATGCCAACGAGCTTTGCGTTGAGTTTACCGTATCCAAGGAGGAAGCACAGCCGCTTCAGCAGCTTCATTACAACCCGGATATCACCTTTGAAATAGAGGGCGTAACCTTTGAAGTGTACGAGATATATGTCAATCCGGACAATATGCTGATTCATTTTACAAATTCAAATGCCGACAGAGTAAACATTGCAGGGGTTGACTGCTATGCAATCAATTACCTTACAAAGCTTGCCAACAGCGATGAATACTGTGCAAAGAACGCGGAAATCAGAGAGCTTGACGCAGCAGCGTCCGAGCAGGGTGAAACCTTGGAGGAACAGATGGAAAGCCTGACCGCCTGGATGATGAGCGAAGAGCGAGTCAAGCTGGAAGGCGAGCTTGGAGCGATGTCAGAGCCGACCGAGGATCAGAATATCCTGAATGAGTGCTATGAGATACTGGTAGAAATCAAGCCGGAATCCGGGGCGGAAATTACTTCCGTTAATACCTGCTACGGCGGCAGCGGTCCTACTGTGAACGAAGTGAGAGCAAGCATGACCGCGAATTTCTCCTCCCCAATCTATGTTAACGACATCATAAGAGTATACGCCCAGAAGATAGGCGACCCTACCAAGCAGGTAACCATCTGGGTTCCCGCAGAAGATGAAGGTCTGGACGCTTTCAGATAAACGCCGACAATATTAAAAGCAAAAGCCAGCCGGGAGATCAACCTTCTCCCGGCTGGCTTTAATTTTGTACGAGGGATTATCTTATATCTTATGAAATGGTATGCTTAACTCTACGAGCAATTATGAAATGGTATGCTTAACTCTATCTTCAACCTCGGCGCGCTTGGCATTGTTGAAGCGGTCAAGCGTTCCTACAAGATATCCGGTGATTCTGCGGATTCTTTCAAAGTTTGAGGGGGCAAAGTGATATTCAATGTCAACATAGTCGCCGTCGAGCCGCAGATTCATTTCTTCAATCTGCTTGCCCTTGTGGATGCTTTCTGCACGGCTTACATAAGCGTTGATTTCTTCCTGTGATAAGGTTCCGTTTGTAACGTTTACTCTCATAATAATAGCTTCCTTTCCTTTTAAAGACATTTATAAATCAAAGATTTGTGTTCTATAAGCGATAATAGCACAACATATTGTATTTGTCAATAGCTTTTCAAAATATTTTTAAGAATATTTCTTAAAAGTCTTCATCAACCCTCACGTTGTCCGGTGCGGAGCTTCTTGCCGCAGAAAAATCTTTAAAGGATATGTTCATATCGACATTTCCTGTAATGCCCGGAACGCTGCCCTTAGAGGAGTACTGCCACATTTCAAAATCATAGAAATAGGATGGAACGTCGCTGTACTCCGCAAGCCAGATATCAATGCCGGAAAGCCGCGAAAGGTCATACTTCCACACGGCTGTTTTCCTGTTGGTGTAGATTCCGGGGGTGTAGCCGGCGTATCTGATTCTTTCGGCGAATACAAGAGCGTTGTTTGTAAGAGCGTCGGGCTGTATGTAAGCGGTTCTTGGGGTGTCGCCGTCCTTGTCAACAACAACCTCCCAGTCGTAGAATACGGGATATTCAAGCTCACAGCCGTCTAAAAGCTCTATGCAGAACTCCGCCTCCTCTAAGGCTTCATCAACGGTCAGCGCCTGTGAGAAGAAGTATACTCCCACCTGAAGCCCTGCCTTTTTTGCGCCCTCAAGATTGCGCTTGAAGTTGGCGTCTTCGTTCACCGAGCCGGTGACGTATCCGCGGAAACCACAGCGGATGATAACGTAGTCCACGCCGCTTGCCTTGACCTCGTTCCAGTCGATATCTCCCTGATAAACCGAAACATCTATGCCGCGGTAGGTTTTAACGCTGTCGTCATTGTAGGATACTATGCCTGTATCGGGGTCGGTTATAAACTTTTCGGGGTCATAGCTGTTCTTGGGGACGTTCGCCAACGCCGGCATCCATATCGGACCGTAGCTGGAGTCGTTTAAAAGAAAGCTGTCAGGCGAAAGCTCATGTGAGTATTCGTTTGAAGGGTCTATAACAGTAAATTTCGGAACCTCTATTTCCTTTATGACCTCAACCGTTTCCACAGTCGGCACAATGGTTCCCTGCTCGTGATACCAGCCGAACGCCAATACTCCTATTGTAACCGCAAGAACAAGAATTACTCCGCAGAGTATTCCGGTGATGGTTTTGTAGCCATTTATAAGCTCGCCGGAGCGCTTTTCGGCTGCTTTGCGATACATCTCGCTGACCTCTTCCAGCACAGCGGCGTGATTTGCGGATTCGCCGGGTGCGTTGGAAATGCCTGTCTCCTGCTTTTCAGGAGCCTGATTCATGATATCTGCCATATTATGTATTCCTTTCGTGATAATGCGGGGGGGTTAATTCGACGTATTACTACAAGTTTAGCATATATTCACCCTGTTGTAAAGCATAAATTTTTCGCATATTACATCAAAATAAGGAAAACGGAGCATATTACTGATTTCAGCCTAAAATGATTCCGAAAAACAGTCACAAAATCACTGCACAATGATTTTGTGCCTGTTTTTCGGTACATTTTTAGCCTGAAATAAGTAAGGCGATATTTGCATTTTTTATAGTTACTTTGGTTATATTTTCGCTATTTTCAGCTCAAAAATAGTGCATAAAGGAGTAATTTTGCAGGAATTAAAAAAACAACTTGCATTTTTGCGGTACAGGTAATATAATATACTATATACGAAATAAGCTATAAAATCGGAGGGTTTTTAAGTGAACATCTTAGATTTCTCACAGGAACAGCTTGCCGAGCTTTATAATAAGGAAACGGCGAAGCTTGCAGAATATAAGGCTAAGGGCTTAAAGCTTGATATGTCAAGGGGAAAGCCGGGACCTGAGCAGTTAGACCTTACCAACGATATGCTTACCCACTGCCTGGACGGCGACCATATCTCTGAAACCGGCGTAGACTGCCGCAATTACGGTGTGCTGGATGGTATTTATGAAGCCAAGCGCCTTTTCATGCCGATGATAGGCGTGGGAAGATATGAAATAATAATCGGCGGCAATTCCAGCCTTCAGCTTATGTATGATACCATCGCGCGCGCTATGCTTTTGGGCGTAAAGGGAAGCCCCAAGCCGTGGTGCAAGTGCGATAAGGTAAAGTGGCTTTGCCCCGCCCCGGGATACGACAGGCACTTTGCCATCTGCGAAGCCTTCGGCATGGAGATGATAACCGTTCCCATGCATTCTGACGGTCCTGATATGGACATGATAGAAGAGCTTGTCTCTGAGGATGAGGCTATAAAGGGCATCTGGTGTGTTCCAAGATACGCCAACCCCACCGGCGTGGTTTATTCCGACGAGGTTATAAAGCGATTTGCAAACCTTAACCCCAAAGCCCCCGATTTCAGAATATACTGGGACGACGCCTACTGCGTTCACGACCTGACAGACGAACGCGCGAATATCTTAAACATACTTGAAGAGTGCAAAAAGACCGGCAAGCAGGATATGCCGCTGATATTTGCCTCTACCTCGAAGATATCCTTCCCGGGCGGAGGAATCGCGGCGATTGGTGCGAGCGAGGAAAACATTGAGTTCATGAAGGATCAGATGTCCTTCCAGATAATCGGCTATGACAAGCTGAATCAGCTTCGCCATGCAAGGTTCTTCAAGGACTTTGACGGTATTCTGGAGCATATGAAGAAGCACCGCGCAATAATCAAGCCCAAGTTTGATATAGTGCTTGAAACCCTTGAAAGGGAGCTGAAGCCTTACTCTAAAGGCAGCTGGAGCAATCCCAAGGGCGGATATTTCATATCCTTCAACGGCCCCAAGGGAACAGCAAAAAGAACGGTTGAGCTTTGCCGCAACGCAGGCGTTACGCTGACAAAGGCAGGTGCGGCGTTCCCGTATGGCATAGACCCGGATGATTCCAATATAAGAATCGCTCCCACCTACCCTTCGCTCATCGAGCTTGAAGCGGCTATTAACATATTCTGCACCGCCGCAAAGGTCGCTGCGTGCGAGGTCTTGATGAAATAATACATCCGGCTCTTCTGCAAAAAGTCCACGCAGGGAGCCGGATTTTACATTTTCTATACGGTTATTAAGATTATCTTAATTATCTTAATGATTTTTTAAGGATTTCTTAATAAAAACCATATTGTCTCTTAATCTTTTCCCTCCTATACTTTAAACAGCGCCGCAAAACAGCATTCACAGCATTGTGCGGCATGACCTGTAAAAGTATAGGAGGGGATTTTTTATGACTTTATATCATATCATAAATACTATAATAGCGGCATTGTTCTTTATCTGCTATTTCTATCAGTTTATTTATACTGCTGCGGCGCTTTTTAAGGGAAAGCCCTGCCAAAAGGAGTTCCGGCTTCACAATTACGCCGTTCTGATAGCCGCAAGGAACGAGGAAATGGTTGTGTCGGGTTTGATAAATAGTATCAAGGAGCAGATATATCCCGGCGAGCTGATAACCGTTTTCGTCGTTGCAGATAACTGCACCGACTGCACAGCCGCCGTTGCCAAAAGCTGCGGAGCGGTCGTTTATGAAAGAAGCAACCCCGCGCTTGTGGGAAAGGGCTATGCGTTGGACTTTCTTCTGAAAAGAATCGGCGAGGATTACCCCGAAAACGCCTTTGACGGCTACTTCGTCTTTGATGCGGACAATGTTCTGGAGCCGGATTATATTTACGAGATGAACCGCGTGTTCTCGCAGGGGTACAGGGTGGTCACCGGATACCGCAATTCGAAAAACTATGGCGACAACTGGATATCGGCGGGATATGGGCTTTGGTTTTTGCGCGAATCGCAGTCTTTGAACAAAGCAAGATATATTTTAGGGACGAGCTGCAATATTTCGGGCACCGGATTTGTATTCTCTAATGAGATAGTTAAACGCATGGGCGGCTGGAAATATTATCTTCTTACTGAAGACCTTGAATTCACCGCCGACCATGTTATCAAGGGAGAAAAAATAGGCTACTGCGAAAACGCCGTTTTGTATGACGAACAGCCCACCGGCATGGCACAGTCGGTCCGTCAAAGGACCCGCTGGTGCAAGGGGTATTTTCAGGTGCTTGCCAAGCATGGCAAGGAGCTTGTGCAGGGCGCGTTTACAGACGGAAACTTTTCCTGCTACGATATGCTTATGTCGATGACCCCGGCATTTGTACTTTCTTTAGCGGGAGTCATTGCCAACATTATCTGGATGATAACAAGCATTATCAGCGGCGCGGGAATTGCGGCTGTGGTGTTGGAAGCTGTTAGGGGAATATTCAGCGGATATATGATGTTCTTCGTACTCGGACTTATCACCACCCTTACAGAGTGGGGAAGAATAGAAACTTCGGCGGCTAAAAAGATATTGTATACCTTTACTTTCCCGCTGTTCATGTTTACATATCTGCCTGTTTCCATAGGCGCGATATTTGCAAAAGCGGAGTGGAAACCGATTTTCCACGGGAAATCCTATTCACTTTCACACAGCAAAAGCAGAAATCAGAATCAAATTCCTTAATTTGTTATAGTATTTGACGATTTTTTGTCTTTCTCTCTTGTATTCCGCCGAAAATGATGGTATAATAAATTGGTGTTTAACGCACCGATCGTAAAAAAGTCCGATATCAGGGATTGACTTTGCGTTTGCGTGAAGTCTTTTCCTGCTGTTATAAGGCATTTTGCCTGATTCTTTCGGGCTTTACGCTGTATTATGCAGAAGTTGACACAGATTATTATTTCAGCGGGATTTTGTTTGCTTTAGTGCAGATTTTACCGTATATATGCGCAATAATTTCCTTGAATTTTTTTAAGGAAGCTGCAACAAAACCGCATGTTTTTGACACTTAATATACAGAAGCCTTGAGAAGGCGTGCGTAATTGTGTATATTAAGTGCGGCGACTCGAGGTGAGAGAATGAATTCAGGCTTTTCAGAGCTTGTAGCAAAGGCAAAAAAGGGTGACAGCGCGGCGTTCGCCGAGCTTTATTCCTCTATATATAAAGAGCTTTACTATTACGCCCTGTGCAACCTCAACAACAGTGAGGATGCCGCAGACGCTGTGAGCGACGCGGTGCTGGATGCATTCTCGGGCATAAAAAACCTTCGCAATGAAGACGCTTTCAAGGGCTGGATGATAAGGATTCTGACTGCCAAGATAAAGCGTAAGCAGGCGGAGTATATCAATCAAAGGGAATATGTGACCTCAATGTCTTCGATCTATTCCGATGATGACGATGATAGGGAGCAGGATATTCCCGTAACCGAATCCAAATACGAGGGGATTGAGCTTTTGGATCATATCGAAAGCCTGACCCACAACGAAAAAATGTGCTTCTCGCTGAGTGCTATTTACGGCTATACCAGCGAAGAGATATCAAAAATCACCGGAATCAATTCGGCAACTGTGCGAACCTACCTTTCAAGGGGCAAGGCAAAGCTTAGAAAGCTGATAGAGGAAGGCGAGCTTTAACAGATTTTAAGACAGTTTTGTTTTATTTATAATTTTTAAATGACTATCGTAGATTTCAAGGAAAGGAGGCCGCGCTATGGCAAGGGGAGAGAACTCAGGACAGAACGGATATATGGATAAGAATTCAAGGCAGAACGTTTATGCGGAGCTGTTTTCAAGTCTGCCAGTTCCGGAAAGATTAAGCCCGGAAAACATCAAGCTGATGCTTGACGCAAACGCATCCGCCGAGCTGAAACGCTCGGAAATAAAGGTCGGCACGGCTGCTTCCAAGATAGAATCTTACGAACCGGGTAAGACCAAGAGCCGCAAGCCGGTCAAAAAGCTGACCACCGTTTACAGAGCGGCAGCCTCTATTGCAGCCTGCGCTGTGCTGGCTTTAGGCATGGTGAGGTATTTTGATGCGGGTGACGCACTCGATGCTGACAGCGGCGTTAAAGGTAGCGCCTACGCCGGGGATTATGACCATCTTCATCAGATATTCCGCACCTATTATGTCGATGACAGCGACAAGAAGACTCTTGATTCAGCAATAGCGGAAATCGAACATTCTTATAATGAGGCGCAGAGCAATTCCTCAACCAACAAGGTGGATGCTCCGCTTCCTTCTTCAAATCCGAGCGATAATCCCGATGTAAACGTCCAGGCACCTGACAGTGCCCAGCCGAACACGCCCAATACCGCGGCGGATAACCCGCAGGTTGAAGACCCTGCTCTTTCCGGAATAGACCTTCCAGAAATCCCGGATAACCCGGAGGCTGACAATGTTATAATATCCGGAAAATACATCTTTGTCCGCGACGGCAGCACCGTTAAGGTAATAAGCGCCTTCGGCGGTCAGATGGAGTATATTGGGGACGCTGTTCCCGAAAAAGGCATCTTTGAAACAAAAATCCTTGAAGATGCTTACGCTGTGGGAGACAAGCTCTGCGCTGTATACACCGTTATAAACGAAGAACCTCTTTCCGTTCCCGCTTATGGGGATGAGAATTCGATAGTAGACGGAATCGTCAACGGAATATATACAGATGATGTTGAGACTGTTAAGACCAAATCGGTCGAGGTAGTTATCTATGAGGTGACATCCACCGGCATAGTTTCCTCAATGGTAACAAGGCAGAACGGCACGCTTATAGACGTCAGGGAAAGCGGCGGATATGTTTATGTTATCACCGATTACGATGATTACAGGTGCTCTCCCTTGATCGGTGTGGACGATTTGGAAAGCTACGTTCCAAGCTATACCGTAAATGGCATAAAGCAGTTCATCCGCCCCGAAAACATTCTGGTACCGGAGTATATTTCTACTACCGACTATACCGTTATAAGCGGAATAGCGGTCGGAGTTCAGGGAAACCCTGTATTGGTTCAGGCAGTTTTAGGCTCTGAGGGCAAGGTGATCGCAACCGATAAATCGGTATATGTCTTCGGATATTCCGACGGCATGGGGGTTGAAAAGACCCTATGCGAAAGATTAAGCCTTGAATTCGGCTCGGCTCACTTCGTCGGTTCGACTTCTATAGAAGGAATCGCGGTAAACGGCGGCATTTATGAGAATAACGGAACCCTGTTCGTAACCACCCTTAAAAACACCGATAACGGCTACGTAACAAGAGTATGCGCCCTTGGCGACAGTGTTGACGGCGGGCTTTCGCTTATCTCATATATCGATTTCCCTGTGGCTGTAAATCAGGTAAACTTTGAAGACTCTAAGGTATTCCTGACAAACGGAGCCGATAATTACGCGGCAGATTTCACTAATCCCGCAGCTCCTGTTCAGATAGAATACGGCGATAGCATAGATGTTACCTCTGGCTTGGTTCAATTTGGGGACGGATATGTTACCCTTACAAGAACCCCCAGCGGCGGAATAAAGCTTGAAAAAATAGTCGCCGGGCAGGACGGTACGCTCAGCCGCACCGCAGGAATAGTAGTTTGCGAGGAAAGCGCTGTATCTAAAGCATTAAGCGACAACAGCATAATGTATACCGACCCGGTAAACGGCTATGTAGGCGTGCCCTACGGCTACTTTGACGGCTATGATTACTGCTATAAATACGAGCTGTTCAAGCTGACAGCAGAAGGCTTTGTATCTGCGGGACAGATTGAATCCCACGAAACCGAGGAAGCTTTCGAGCTCGGCAGGGCAAGGCTTGCCGGCGGAATGCTCTATATCTTCTCTGAAGGCAGAATATATTCAACAGCCTTGGGCGACGGCACACTTTCGGTAGTAGGCTCGGCAGACCTTATTGAATCCAGCTACTCCGGACACACAACCTGGTAAGTTTCTATCTCTGATAAATTTTGTTTGGCGGCGTGGGATGCTCTCCTGCGCCGCTATTGTTGATAAACAGGAGATTATAAGAATGACCGACAATATAACAATCAAACTTCTGACCCCTTCGGACATACACCCCGAAATGCTGAAATCCTTCAACGACAGGCAGGTTATAACCGATATTTGGGTAAAAACAGAAGACCGTTACACGCTTTCAAAGACCAACGAGGTTTATGAGTGGAACGACAGCAAGCGGATTTGGATATCGCAGTATCTGAAACAGCAGATGGAAAGCGGCGGCTATGTCGCCGGGGCGTTCTTTGGCAACAAACTTGTCGGGTTTGCAAGCATAGACGGCGTTTTAGAGGGCGTACAGGAGAAATATGCTAACCTGACAATGCTCTTCGTTGATGACGATTTTAAGCGAAAGGGTATCGGCAGAAGCTTGTTTTCCGAGATGTGCCGCTGCGCCAAGGGGATTGGCGCGGACAAGCTTTTCATATCGGCGATACCGTCCTTTGAAACGGTGGCGTTCTATTTTAATATGGGATGCTTGGACGCAAAGCACATAATAGAAGACTTCGTTGATACCGAGGAAGACCGCTATATGGAATATGATTTGAAAGGGAGCGACCATCAGCCATGAAATACAGCAAAACAACAGCATTAAAAAACGGCAAAAGCTGCCGCATAAGAAACGGTACTGAGAGCGACGGCGGGGCGGTGTTTGAGTGCTTCAACCTGACCCACGAGGAAACAGATTTTCTGCTGTCCTATCCTGATGAAAACAGCTACGACCCGGCGAAGGAAGGTCTGTTCCTGAAACAAAAGACCGAGAGCGAAAACGAAATCGAGCTTGTCGCCGAGATTGACGGCAGAATCGTGGGAGTCTCGGGAATCACGGCGGTGGGCGCGAAGTATAAGGTTCGGCACCGCGCGGAGCTGGGAATCAGCGTTGTCAGGGAGTTCTGGGGGCTTGGAATCGGTCGGGCGCTGGTTGAAGCGTGCATTGAGTGCGCAAGGTCGGCGGGATATGTTCAGCTCGAACTGAGCGTGGTCGCCGAAAACACAAGAGCGATATCGCTGTATAAGGCATTCGGCTTTTCGGAATATGGTAGAAATCCCAAGGGCTTCAACTCCCGCCTGACGGGATTTCAGGAGCTTGTTTATATGAGACTGGAGCTGTGACAGCCGCGCCAATCCCGCATAAAAATAATAATTTGGAGGGCAATATGAGAAATCACGAAATAGAAAACGAGATGTACAAAAGAGCGGTGGAGCTGATAGAAGCGCGCTATCCCACCGGCTGGGGCGGCGCGGGCGTTGTCCGCACGTCCAAGGGGAATTATTACACGAGCGTCTCTATTGATACTGCAAACGCCTCTGCCGTGGTGTGCATAGAGCTGGGCGCTATGCTTGAAGCCCACAAATACAACGAAAAGGTGACCCACTGCTTATGCCTTGTACGCGACGATGAAAATTCGCCGTACAAGGTGCTGTCGCCCTGTGGAATCTGTCAGGAAAGACTGCGGTATTGGGGTGAGGATGTGCAGGTTGCCGTTACGACTGACGAGGAAAAAGTCAAGTTCGTGGAGCTGAAGGAGCTACAGCCATATCACTGGACGAATGCCTACCCGGCGGATGAAATCGAGCATTGGGAGGATGAAAATGCTTGACAAGCAGTCGCTGATTCGGCGAATTAAGGAGCTTTCCTTCCCCGACGGCGAATACTGGGTGGTTGCCGGCGGAGCTATGGTTATGTATGGCTTCCGCCCGCAAACGCATGATATCGATTTAGGGTGCTCGTCACTTCTGGCTGACAGCTTGGAGCGGCAGGGCTATCCTGCCTCGTTTTGTGACGACGGAAGCAGAAAAATCAGATATTCGGATGACGTCGAAATCTTTGAAAACTGGCTTGAGGGCGAGGTTGAGACGGTCGACGGCGTTCCGGTTGTGTCCGTGGACGGTCTTGTGCGGATGAAAATGAGGCTCGGCAGGGAGAAGGATTTGGCGGATATTGAGCTGATTCGTGGCAGGACTGTCATGCAAAACAAATCCTGCCCCTGCAAAAGAAAAAAGTGCCCAAGGCACGGAGATTGCGAAGCCTGCCGGGCTTATCACGCCGATTCAGATATTGAGCTGCCGTGTGAACGCAGACAGGGCAAAAAAGTAAAAAAGCAAGCAGTATAAAGTCATGTACAATAACACCCTCCGAGCCACTCCCGGAGGGTGTTATCTATTCAGCTGCTGATGATTCCATATCGTTCCAGAATACAAACCGTTCGCCGTCGGCAACCTTAATATATAGGAAGTTGGTTGAATCCTCGGCTATAAATATCAGCTCGCCGTCTTTAACCTTAAAGCGATTTACAAGCGGATATCCTATTTCGTCATCGTCCGAAAGGGTAAGGATATCGTCCTCCAATACCCATTTGCCCGTGCCGATATAGCTGCTGAATCCGCCTTCGTAGTAGCTGAATGTGCCGTCGCCGTTGATACTGATTGTAAATGCTGAACCGAAGCCTTCCTTTTCGTATACAAACGTTTTGTTGACAATGATATTCTGTATGTCTTCACTTCGGTCGCAGGCTGCCATACTGAATAAGCAGGCTATGATTAACGCACAAGCAATAATTTTTTTCATAGATGCACCTCCCGGGTCGGATGGAAAAGGAATTATTAATCGAATAAATGATATAAAGCACTTTAGCTTTATTATATTATACCCGATTTTCGCTCGCTTTGCAATAGGCAGGATCTGATTTACCGAACAAAAATACCCTCTGAGCGCTCTCAAAGAGTATTTTTATAAGTTATATTAGCTCGCGCAGACCTCTTTGATGACCTGCACTGCTTTTTCAAGCTCTTCAAACGGTATGTTCAGAGCGGGAAGAAGACGGATTTTGTCCTTAGCGGTAAGCACTAAAACGCCTTTTGCAAGACATTCGTCAGCTGCTTGCTTTGCTGGCTTTTCCGCCTTTATTCCTATCATAAGCCCCATTCCGCTCAGGCTTTCAACGCCCTTAGCGCCTTCAAGCTCTGAAAAGATGTATTCCGATTTTTTTATGACTTCCGCCATAAACTCATCATTCAGCCGTTCAAGTATGCTTATAGCGCCAGCACAGCATACGGGATTTCCCCCGAAGGTAGAGCCGTTAAGCCCCGGCGCAAATACGCCCTCAACCTTTTCGCCCAGCATGGTAACGCCTATGGGAAGCCCGCCGCCTATTCCCTTTGCGGTGGTTACTATATCCGGTCGGATGCCGTAATTCATATATCCGTAAAGCTTGCCGGTGCGACCGTTTCCGGTCTGAACCTCGTCCGCTATCAGCAGAATATCCTTTTTCGCGGCGATATCCGCCATAGCTTTTACGAAATCCGGTTCGAGCGGCAAAACTCCGCCCTCGCCGCGTATCACCTCGAACATAATCGCGCAGACGTTGTTGCTCTCGATAGTATCCCGAAGAGCTTCAGCCGTCGGCTCGCAGTGAACAAACCCCTCGGTCAGCGGCAGGAAATGCTTGTGAAAAGCTTCCTGCCCGGTTGCGGCAAGGGTGGTAAGCGTTCTGCCGTGGAAGCTGTTTTTAAGGGTGATTATGGTGTGGCAGCCTTCGCCGTGCTTCTGTGTGCCGTACTTTCTCGCCGCCTTTATTGCGCATTCATTTGCTTCCGCCCCGGAATTCGAGAAGAACACCTTTTTAAGCCCGGTCTTCCTGCACAAAAGCTCGGCAAGACGTGCGCATGGGCTGCTGTAGTAAAGGTTAGAGGTGTGCTGGAAGGCGTTTAACTGTTTTGTAACGGCCGATATCCATTCGTCATCGCAGAAGCCAAAGCTGTTTACACCTATCCCTGAGCCTAAGTCGATATATTTTTTACCGTCCGCACCCACAGCTATCGAGCCTTTGCCGCTTACTATCTCAATAGGAAAGCGGGCATAGGTGGGTGCAATATATTTTTTATCAAGCTCAAATGTATTCATCGCTGTGCACCTCCTCCGATTTTTCTTCAAACATGGTTCCTATGCCTTCGTCGGTAAGTGTTTCTATCAAAAGCGAATGGGGGATTCTTCCGTCGATGATGAACACCTTCTTAACCCCGTCCTTAATAGCTCCGGTGCAGCATTCCACCTTGGGAATCATGCCGTCTGAGATAGTGCCGTCAGCTATACGCGCCTTGGTTTCCTCCACGGTGATATGCGAAATCAGGCTTTCGGGGTTGTTCTTGTCGGCTAAAATGCCGGGGGTGTCCGTAAGCGAGATAAGGCTTTCCGCCTTTAAAGCTCCCGCAATCTTGGCGGCGGCAGTGTCGGCGTTGATGTTGTAAACATTGCCCTCGTCGTCGCATCCCAAGGTCGACACTACCGGGATATATCCCTTTTCCAAAACGTCTGTAATCGGCGTGGGGTCGATAGCGGTAATGCTTCCCACATAGCCCAAGCGCTCGTCCTTGACCTTGGCTTTTATCATATGACCATCGATTCCGGAAAGACCTATCGACTTTCCGCCGCGGCACTCTATAAGGTTCACAAGGTTTTTGTTGATTTTTCCCGCAAGAACCATCTGTGCCGCCTCGACGGTTTCCTTATCGGTGACTCTAAGACCGTCCACAAACTCGGTTTTCTTGCCGATTTTTGAAAGAAGCTCGGTTATTTCCGGTCCGCCGCCGTGAACAAGCACCACCTTGACCCCTATAAGGCTGAGCAGGACTATATCCCGCATTACGGAATCCTTTAACTTCTCGCTTGTCATGGCGTTGCCGCCGTATTTGATTACGACTATCTTGCCGTTGTATTTTTTTATGTATGGCAGGGCGTGAACAAGAATCCTCGCCCTGTCGGCGTTAGATGTTTTCATAAATATTGTCCTTTCGTTTTTCGCGATAGCGATAATATTTTTTCGCGATAGCGATAATCTTCTATCAGGTGCGGTAGTCGCCGTTTATCTTAACGTAATCATATGTCAAATCGCAGCCCCAGGCGGTGGCTTCTTCACTTCCCGAGTTGAGATTGATTGCAATGGTGATTTCATCCTGCAAAAGTATTTCCTTTGCCTTGTCCTCCGAGAACTCAACGCCTGCGCCGCCCTTGCAGACCTCTATTTCACCCTTGCGGGAGATAAACGAAACGTCCACCTTGGAAACATCTATATCCGCTCCGCTGTAGCCGATTGCGCACAAGACCCTGCCCCAGTTGGCGTCAGCGCCGAACATAGCCGCCTTTGTAAGCGATGAGCAGATGACCGATTTTGCAGCCGTTTTGGCAGCAGCAAGAGTTTTCGCCCCGCTGACCTTACATTCAATCATCTTGGTAGCGCCCTCGCCGTCTCCGGCAATTTTCTTGCACAGATACACTGTAAGCGTGTTCAGCGCAAGCATGAATTTGTCAAAATCTTCGCCCTCGCAGGTTATTTCATTGTTTCCTGCCATGCCGTTTGCAAGGATGGTTACCATATCGTTTGTGGAGGTGTCGCCGTCCACACTTACCATGTTAAAGGTACTTTGAATGTCGGTCGAAAGGGCTTTCTGAAGCATCGCAGAGCTTATAGCGCAGTCGGTGGTGATGAACACCAGCATTGTAGCCATGTTGGGGTGAATCATTCCCGAACCCTTGGCAATGCCGCCTATCTTACATTCAACTCCGCCGATTTCAAAGCTTATTGCAAGCTCCTTTTTAACGGTGTCGGTGGTCATGATTCCTTCGGCGGCGAATTCGCTGTTGTTTCCCAGACCAGAAACAAGCTCGCCGATTCCCGCCTGAATGGGTTCAACGCTCAAAGGCAGCCCGATAACCCCTGTAGAGGCTACAACAACATCATCAGCCGAGATACTCAAAGCATCCGCACAGATTTTGCTCATCTTCTCTGCGATTTCAATACCGTCTGCATTGCAGGTGTTGGCGTTGCCGCTGTTGCAGATGATAGCCTGAGCCATACCGTCTGAAAGATGCTGCTTTGTGACGATGAGCGGAGCGCCCTTTACAAGATTCGTTGTGTAAACCGAGGCGGCGTTAGCCCTAACCTCGCTGAAAATCAGGGACAGATCCCTCTTCGATTTGTTTTTGCGGATGCCGCAGTGGATGCCGTTTGCCGAAAATCCCTTAGCCGCGCATACGCCGCCGTTTATTGTCTTCATATTCAAAACTCCTGTAATTTATTTTTCGTGATATTATAGTTCAAGCCCGGCAGTCTTGCTAAGCCCTAAAGCGATATTCATGTTTTCAATTGCCGCGCCCGATGCGCCCTTGCCGAGGTTATCGTATCTTGCTGCTAGTATAATTCTCGCACTGTTTCCGAAAACGGATATCTCCATTGAATCCTTGCCACTCAGAGCTGCGGCGGATATCATGCCATCGCCGTCGTCAAAAGGGGAGTACTTAACGATTTCCGAATTATACTTCCCAGCGTATATCTCCCTGATATCCTCCAAAGGCGAGCCGCTTGAAACATCTTTGGCAAACAGCGGCACAGTTACCTCCATCCCGCTGTAAAAGTTTGAAACTATCGGGCAGAAGATAGGGGAATTTTCGAGCGAGCATATAGCTGTCATTTCCTTTAAGTGCTTGTGATTCTGGTTAAGCCCATACTGCCTTGGCGCGCAGAACATGGGATTTTGCGCTTCCTCGGCGTACTGCGCTATCATCTTTTTGCCGCCGCCGCTGTAGCCTGTAAGGGAATAACAGCTCAGGGCTATATCTTTCCCGATAAGCCCCGCTTCTATAAGAGGATACACAAGCGCTATGAATCCGCTTGCGTGGCAGCCGGGGTTGGCTATTCTTTTTGCTGATTTTATTGCATCCTCCTGAGCCTGTGAAAGCTCCGCGAAGCCGTAGACCCAGCCGGGGGCGGTTCTGTGGGCGGTGGAGGCTTCTATTATAACCGTTTCGGGGTTTTCCACCATGGAA
>CALDFS010000318.1 GCA_937942105.1 uncultured Ruminococcus sp.
GTGTGCACAGCTGTTTCTGCACCTTCCTCATATCCGCATGACCATGATGTTGTATTTTCATAGCAGGCATCGGTATGGACGTGCGGAAGTACCTCGGGCAGAGTGCAGATAAGTACTCCGCTTTCGTTGAAGCATGAAATATCGTGCTGATGAATTACATAGTCAGCGTTTCCGCAGATGACATTTCCGAATTCATCGAAGCAGTCATATGTATGAACATGAGGCTGAAAGGAGCATGTAAGCTTCAATTCACCGTTTAACTGTTCTTCGACGGTATCATCTTCAAAACCGCAGATAAGGGTTTTGGAAAGAATGCATTCTTCTGAATGAATATGCTCAGGAATTCCGCAGGTCGGCTCGGCGGTTTTTGTTATGCCTATAATACGAAGCCTCCAAAAAACTCCGGCAGCTACCATAATAGCAAGCACGCAAAATACGCCCAGCAATTTTCTGCGCCGTGTTTTATTCCTCTTCAATTCAGACAGATATAATTTAATACCGTCTTTCATAATCTAAACCATGCCTTTCATACAAACTGAAATTTTTACCGCTTATTTTCCGGCCTTACAGCTGTTATTGTATTAAGCCCATCTTACTGAACGGATAAATTCTTATCCACACCTTTCCGACTATCTGATCTTCGTTGACACAACCTATTGCGGTACTTCTGGAATCTATACTTATGTTTCTTTTGTCTCCCATGACAAAATATGATTTTTCCGGGACCTGATAAGGAAAGGCTATATCACACTCGCCAAGGCTTTTTTCAAGAATATAAGGCTCGTCCAGCTCTTCGCCGTTGATAGAAACCGTTCCCTCTTCGTTTATTTCTATCCAGTCGCCGGCAGAGGCTATTATACGCTTGATAAGCGTCCTGTTATTCCAGCTGAAGCTGCACAGGTCGCCGGTTTTGTAGTCTTTGGTCTTAATAAGCACTATTATATCGCCGTTGCACAGCGTTGGGTCCATGCTGTTGCCCGAAATCTGCATTACAGGAAGAATGAGCGACGATATGAGCACAGCCACGGCTGCAACTATTATCAGCGCGTATATTGTTCCAAGAAGAGCTTTTTTATACTGTTTGTGATATTCCAGTCTTTTGCGCTCGGCTTCTATCTGTTCCATCGTTGGCAGAGGTGCTGACTGCCAGCGCTTTTTCTTAATATTCATTCGCTTTCCCCTACTGTCTGAGACGGAGCCTGATGATCTTTGCCGGAAGCAAGCATAAGCTGCAAAACGGTTTTGCGCATATCATCACATTTTCTCTCAGCCTGTGCAAGCATCTGCGCATATTCCTTCTCGCCCTTTGTAACAAGCTCGCTGTATTTGCGCTCGGCTTCCTGCTTTATTTTTTCGGCTTCCTTTTTTGCGTTCTCTATTATTTCATCTGCGGCTTCACATGAGCCATCGGCTGATTCTTCATTTTCTTCATTTGCGGATTTAATGGAATACAGATACTGCTCTGCTGCTTGCTGAGCTGCCTCAAAAACCTTATTCACCGAAATAGCTGCTTCGGCTATAGAGCCTGCCTTTTCCATTCTAAGGCGCCGTTCATCAAGCTCATCCGTCAGCTTTTTTACCTGAGCCGTAAGATCATCTACTTGGATTCTGTATTGATATATAATTTCTATCAGCTCGCCGCGATTCATTCGCTTTAATTCTTTATCAGCCATTATCAAAACCCGCTCACATTTTATATAAGAATATTTTAAGCTTGCATCTTCCACAAAGCATACACTGCTCTGACCAATGCAGTTAAAATGCGGAATCGAATAAGGATACATTCAAAAAATGAAAATAAAAACACGTCCGAAACACTGTTTCTTTTGGGGCTAACGGTTAGGGCGTAAATAAAACTATTAATTAGTAATCTAATCACAATTATATCATTCAATTATGAATAATTTATTAAATTTATAATAACAAAATTGCTAAGCGTTACAAACATCAAAAACTATTTCCGCGTAAACTATACAATTTATACAAATCAAAATGTTTTCATTACCATATTAAATTTTAGACAAAAACAAGCCTCCGCCATATTGCCGAAAAGCCAACAAAATGTGGAAGCTGCAAGCTGCCGGAAATATTATGAATCAAACATGCAAAAACGGCGCCGCACAAAAGCCTGTTAAGCTTTTTGTGCGGCGCCGTTTTCGTAGAACTAAAAAGTGCCGGATTATTCGTGGCTCTTAAGCCATTCTTCCGCCTTTGCCTTCGAAACGGACTTGATATTCTCGCCGGTATAGGGGGATTCCTCGCCGCCGTTTACATAAAGGAAATACAAACCGTTGGGCGTCTGATAAAGGCTTTCCTCGTAGCCTGTGGGTTCGCCGAACTCGCCTACAGTTACCTTTTTGATGAGCTCTGCGGTTTCGGTGTCATACTCTCTCTTGCAGATGATTTTTTTCATAATTGATACCGTCCTTATTAGAAAATTTCTGGTTTATTGCTTTTCTATGCACAAATGGACCGACATAAAAATCTTCACGATTCTCAGCTATTATACACATTCCATAATAGTATTATGCCAAAAAATCCAAATAGCATTCTTCAAGTTTCATATTATATACTATTTGCCTTCAGATGTCAAACATTATATGAAAAAACTGTAGGAAAGCTTAAAAATGCTGTCCATTACCCTGCATTCTTTGTTCAGTAGGACATCTTAAAAGCCTTAAAAGCACAAAAACAGCCGCTATTGCAAGTATGACCTCCGCCGCGGGCTGAGCATATGCCAAGCCGTAAAGCGGCGATATTCTGTTGAAAAGATTCAGCGCAGGAATCTCCAAAACTATCTTCCTTAGGATGGCAAACACCAGTGAAAGCCTTCCCAATCCGCACGCCTGAAAAACGCCCACCGCGATAAAATCGATACACAAAAACGGAAGCGCCAAGCATATTCCACGCAAGAACCGAGTTCCGTATTCTACCACCGCAGGGGTCTTCATAAACATTCTTATAAGACCCTCGGCGCCGAAGTAATAGCCCATGGTTACTGCTGTAAGGAAGGAAACGGCTATTGCGGATGTGAACAGTATAGCATTCTTCATTCTTTTGCGGTTGCCGGAGGAATAGTTGTAGCTTACAAGCGGCATGATTCCCTGGGAAGAGCCCAAGGCTATCTGGAATGGTATCATATTTATCTTCTGCGCTATTCCAACAGCGGCGACAGCGTCCGACCCGAAGTCGGAGGCGAAGTTATTCAGCACCGTCATTCCGGTGACGTTCAGAAGATTCTGTATAGCGGCAGGTATTCCTACCCCGCACACTCCTTTAACTATATCTCTGCTGGGGCGGAACATCTTCGGGCTTATGCACACATAGGTCTTTCCCCTTTTTATTGCAAGCAGAACAAAGAAATATCCGCAGGCAAAGCAGTTGGATAGGAATGTTGCAAGTCCCGCTCCGGCGGCGCCCATATCAAGCCCCCACGGAAGGATAAATATAGGGTCAAGAATAATATTCAAGAAGCATCCGCTCATGGTTCCAAGGCTTGCGTGAAGCGACGCACCCTCTGCCCTTACAAGATATGCCATTACAACGTTGAGTATCGCGGGGGCAGCGCCGCAGCTTGTCGTCCAAAGAAGATACTGCCTTGTGGCGGTTATATTTTCAGCGTCCGAGCCAAGGAGTACAAGCAGCGGATTCTGAAAAACGGTATAAAACAGCGATAGCATCAGTCCGCAGAAAAGCGCACTGTAAAACCCGAAAGCCGAGCTTCGCTTAACTGTATCAATATCCTTTCTGCCAAGAGCTCTGCTCATCATGCTGGAGCTTCCAACGCCGAAAAGATTATTTACCGCATTAAAAGCTAACAACACCGGGGCGGCAAGGGTTACGGCGGCATTCTGGATGGGGTTATCGAGCATACCGACGTAATATGTATCGGCAAGGTTATATATTACCATTACCAACGAGCTTAAAACCGACGGTACCGCAAGCTTCATGACCGCCTTTGGTATCGGGATTGATTCAAACAGCTCGGTTCTGATGTTTGTATCCTTTGTTATCTGCGCCATACTATTTTCTTGCAGCTCCCGTCTTCTTTGCGGCTTCTATTACCGCCGCCGCAACGGTTTTAGCTACCCGCTTATCCAGTGCGGGCGGGATGATATTATCCTGCGAAAGCTCGCTATCCGGTATAAGCGAAGCCAGCGCATATGAGGTTGCGACCTTCATTTCCTCATTGATGCAGGATGCGCGGCAGTCGAGCGCTCCGCGGAATATTCCGGGGAATGCCAGAACGTTGTTTATCTGGTTAGGATAATCAGAGCGACCTGTTCCAACTATCGCTGCACCGGCTTCCTTTGCAAGCTCGGGCATGATTTCCGGGGTGGGATTGGCCATGGCAAACACGATGCCGTCCTTCATGGTGGACACCATCTCCGCCGTCACCAGATTGGGCCGGGACACCCCC
>CALDFS010000319.1 GCA_937942105.1 uncultured Ruminococcus sp.
TGAAGCTATGGCTTTGAAAGAATCCGCAGAATAACCGGATATCTTGTCGGAACACTTGACCGCTTCAACAACGCAAAGCGCGCTGAAGTTGCGGATAGAGTTAAGCACAGCCTGTAATTTCTGCACATAATTACCGTCGGGCGGGAGAGAATATTTCCCGCCCGTAGTATATTAATCATCTTTTAATGAAGATTAGTATTGTACACTTTTTTAGAAAGGTCGTCTTGAAATGAAATTAAGAATGTCCGGCGTAGTGGAAGAGTCTATTGTTGACGGTCCGGGAATAAGATATACGGTGTTCGTTCAGGGCTGCCCCCATCACTGCGAGGGATGCCACAACCCTCAGACCCATGATTTCAACGGCGGCTATGAGGACGATACGGATAGAATCTATTCAAAAATCATCGAGAATCCGCTTATAGGGGAGCCATTCTGTCAAGCGAAGCCGCTTGCAGAGCTGGGAAGAAAGCTAAAAGCCGCAGGATTAGGAGTAATGTCCTACAGCGGATTTACCGTTGAACAGCTTTTGGAGGGCGCAAACGAAGAAAACGGCTGGCTTGAGCTTCTGAAAACAATCGATTACCTTGTCGATGGCAAATTCGTTCTCGCGCTGAAAAGCTATGAATGTCACTTCCGTGGAAGCACCAATCAGCGAATAATCGACGTTCCAAAAACTCTTGAGGAGAATCATGTCGTTACCTGTGAGCTTTAAAGATATCACACGAAAAATTGCGATTATTTTAGTCTGTGGCTGTCTCGTTCTGACGACAGCCTGTTCGCCTTTGGATAAAATAATATCAATCTTTAAGGATGATGGCTCCGGCTATGTTTTTAAGATATCCATAGATTCCGATCCGAAGACGCTCGACCCTCAGCTTGCTTCGGATTCGGCTTCAGTAGCTATTGCAAGAAATATGTTTGTCGGTCTGTTAAAGACTTTACCCGATGGCAGCCTTGCACCCGCAGCGGCAAAGGATTACACTATTTCGTCCGATAGACTGGTATATACCTTTACAATCGATCTGCGATATAAATGGAGAGCCGCAGGAGGGTATACTGCCGGTCTTACCGCAAGAGATTTTGTATTCGGCTTTCAGCGCCTTTTTGACCCTCTTACCGACTCGCCGTATGCAAAGGATTATTTTTGTATAAAGAATTCGCAGAAAGTAAACTCAGGCGAGCTTGAGCCCTATGATATCGGAGTGAGAGCAATTGATGACGAAACCCTTGAAATAACCCTTGAATATCCCAACGCTGCGTTTCTTTCTTTGCTGACTCGGTTGCCCGCATCACCCTGCAATCAGGAATTCTTTGAAAGCTGCGGCGGCAAATACGGTCTTGAAGCAGAAGCTATTGCTTCAAACGGTCCGTTTTATGCAAGGTACTGGCTTCACGATCCATACGGTAAGGACAATTATGTTCGACTAAGGCGGAATGATGATTATTCTTCGATTTCGCGCGTATACCCATCGGGTGTGAATTTTCTTGTCGAGAAGAATGCATCTGTAAGGCTAACTGACTTTACAGCTAATACAACCAATGTTCTGCTAACCGATTCGCCGCTCGATTCTGAAGAGGATATCAGCTGTGAAATGATATACACTGTCTGTGCGGGGTTTGTCATAAATCCTGAAAATGAGATACTTTCAAGAAAAGATGTTAAGGAGATAATCTCCCTGTGCTTAAATACGGCAGAGCTTGAAGGCGACATTCCGGATTATCTAAGCCCGGCAAAAGGAATAATTCCGAAGGATGCATATATTGGAAGCACAGCTTTCAGAAATGCTTGTGCAGAGCCTAGCATCGAAAGAAACAGCCAGCTGGCACAGTATCGCTGGAGCTTCGTTCTGTCAGACAGTGAAAAGTCTCAGATTGCCGGAACAAACATTATGGTTCCGCAGAGATTCAGCGGATATAAGTACGTTTCGAGTGTGTGCGAATTGATAAAAGACACTATAGGACTAAGCCTGAATCTGGAGATTGTCAACGATTCCGACTATGTAAAACGGCTGAAAGAAGGCAATTACGATATCTGTCTTGCAATTCTTTCGTCCGATTCGGCAAACGCCTTCGATTATCTCAGTGGGTTCGACGGTCGGTACAAGGGGATATACAATGATTCTGCCCAAAAGGCGATTTCATTTGCTGACAAGTATTCTACATTGACAGCTGTGATAAGGGACTGCTCGGCGGCAGAATCTGAAATCATATCCGAATATCAGTATATCCCAATATGGTATGCCCCGAAATTTATGTACAGCTCGGATGATTCGTGGGATATCGGGTATGACCCTTTTTCGGGCGCGATCCTGTTTGAAAACGCGAAATCCAAGTAGGGATTCATGCACGTAAAATATCGTATTACAGCGAATTTCTGCGCATTTTATCGCAAAGTAAATAATACTTACACTTTTACGTAGAATTAGTATTGATCAGCTTTTCAGAAATAATGGAAAGCTGATTTTTTTGCGACAAAAATAGATAGATATTTTATAAATGACGGGTATAATTAATCTTCCCGGAGGAAAAAGGATTCTCCGGGTAAGGCAATGCTGTTTTGTACTTTGGAAAGTATAAATGCTTTACAGATTGAAACAGCAAAATATCATGAGAAAGGAAGAGAAAAATGACAGCAAAAACTGCATTCACCCGCTATGAGCTGACCGAGCGGCTGGAAGAATTTGAAGAAGGGGAGGTAACCGAATACGGCATAGCTGCATTCGACGAGGACGGTACGGAAATATACCGACTCGACGGAGTAACACAGGACAGGAAGGCTCTTTCCGAGCTTGTCGAAGCGTGTAACCGCGGCAGACTTTCAAGCGTACATATCAAGGATGTTCTGAGCGATTTTGTTGAAATGAGGAGTTGATTTTTCTGCCGCTATGCGCTATAATGTAGCAAAATAATATAATAAGGAGAGTTGTTATGAAAACAACAGTAATAACACTCAGTCAGGAAAGAAATGTAACGCTTACCTGCTACATTCAGCACATATATTCCGAGAGGGTTGACGTTGTAAAGCGCCCCGCAATGCTTGTTCTGCCCGGCGGCGGATACCAATACTGCTCAGACAGAGAAGCCGACCCTGCCGCATTTCCTTATCTTGCCGCAGGATATCAGGTATTCGTTTTGGAGTATTCGGTTAAGGAGCATTCGCGCTGGCCTCAGCCGCTGGAGGATTATGAGCAGGCAGTCGAACTGATAAAATCAAAAGCCGATGAGTGGGAAGTAGATACCACGCGCATAGCGGTTATAGGCTTCTCAGCCGGTGGTCATCTTGCTGCCGCCGCTGCCACAATGTCCCGCAACCGCCCCGCAGCCTGCATTCTCGGATATCCGGTTATCACAGAGGAAACAGCAAAGGTGTACTGCCAGACAGCTCCCGGAATCCCGGAAAATGTCGATGAAAAAACCTGCCCATGCTTTGTATTCTCATCCAGAACCGACGGCATGGTTCCGATAAATGACACTGTAAGGCTTATCGATGCCCTGACCAAGCATGATATTCCTTACGAGTGCCATATCTATGCTTTTGCAAATCACGGCTTCACAACCTGTGAATCATGCGTTCAGAACAGAAGCTGGATATGCACAAGAACTCCCGACTGGGTGCGCGACAGCATTGAGTGGTTAAAGGACACAATAGGGGACTTTAACGACGGAGTTTTAGGCAAACGTCAGATTTGGTAGAAAAATTTACGAAAACCTATTGATTTTTTATTTCAGATGTGCTATAATACGATTCGCGGCTTGAGAGTGTCGCGGATATGGTGGATATAGCGTAGTTGGTTAACGCGTCAGATTGTGGTTCTGAAGACCGTGGGTTCGAATCCCACTATCCACCCCATAAAGAAAAGCCGCCGGCAAGGCGGTTTTCTTTATGTACTTTTATCTTTTATCTCTTCTCTTTTCTCTCTTATCTACTATAATTTAACGGCTTTTCCAGATAAGAAATAAAAGAGAAAAGATAAGAGTAGAGGTATCGCCTTGCGGCGATGTATTTTAAGTCGCGGCTTCGCTGCTTACCGCTTATGCGGCGTTTTTTGAGGTGTTTATATGAGAAAATTCTGGGGTTTTTACGACAACGGCAAGTACCGCGTAGGCTGTAACGGCGGTACAATCTATGTTTATAATAAGAATGATATAGAACTTGCAAAATTCAGAGATATAAAATATGCCTACGCAGGTACGTTCAAGCCCGACACCAATATCTTTGTTGCAAAGTCAACCGAAGGTAAGCTTGCGATATATGATTTGGATAGTTTGACACTCATGAAGAAAATCACAATAACAACACTTGGTGCTCAGGATGAAGGCTTTGCTTTTTCGTATTCCGGTGATTTATTCTATAATATTGAAAAGCCCAACTACTCAACCGCAACGCAGTTGACTGTATATGACGGTTTCGATTTTACTAAAAAAGCTGTATATTTTGCCGATGATAGAAAAATGGTTTTAGACCATATCGAGGTCTACCCTGATGAAATCTATTTGCTCGGATTTATCCGAGGTGATGACGGAGTTTTCGATTACGGCTTTGTATCTAAGTATGCAGACGGAAAAATCATTGGGTTAAAAGAAATCAAAAGCTCCGATTATGCAATTGAAAGTCTTCCTCAGAAATGGGCAAAGACAGATTATGAGTATCTGGAGATATATAAGAGTTGGGAACTGCACGGTTTTACCGAGAAAGAGAGCGAAAGAATAACACGCAGCAAGCCGGAAAAGCCAAAAGTATCTATTAAGCAAATTTATGAGACCAATTCATAATCATAATCATCAAAATCAATTTTATAGTGATTCACAGCCGTAAGCAATTGCAAGCGGCTGTTTTATTTCACATTTTTCGTTTCCAATCCATCACTATTGACAAAATTCGACGTTGGTATTATACTCTACATTATACAAAACGTATAATAAGGGAGCGAAAGAATTGATTCATGTATTCTATAATCCTCTTGCTGACAACAGCTGCGGGGAGCGCAACGCCAGAAGGGTTGAGCTTCTTGCCCCGCAGGAGCAATATGTATATGAAGACCTTACGCATATACATGATGTTTTTAATGCGGTCAGCGCTATAACCCTGCGGGATAAGGTAATCATCGCAGGCGGTGACGGTACGCTTAATCACATAGTAAACGATTTTCTTGGAAGGGTTCCTCAAAGGGATATTTGGTACTACGCCAGCGGTTCCGGCAACGATTTCTATAAAGACGTCAGAAGTAATGCACAGGGCGAGCTTATCCTGCTGAATGAGTACATAAAAGACCTTCCGACAGTATATGTAAACGGCTCGGAGAGAATGTTTTTAAACAACGTTGGCTACGGTCTGGATGGTTACTGCTGCGAGGAAGGGGACAGGCAGCGTAAAAAGAGCAATAAACCGATAAACTATTCTTTGATAGCGCTAAAAGGTCTTCTGTTTGCATATAAGCCCGCCGGCGCAAAAATAACCGTTGACGGAAAAAGCTATGAATACAAAAAGGTCTGGCTTGCACCTGCTATGAACGGCAGATATTACGGCGGCGGAATAATGATGGCTCCCGGTCAGCAGAGGCTGAACCCGGAAAGAAAGCTCAGCCTTGTTGTGGTTCATGGGATCACAAGGCTCCAGGCTCTGCCGCTTTTCCCTAAGATATATTCGGGAAGGCATATCGGATTGAAAAAGTATGTTGAAGTGATATCCGGGCATGATATATCGGTGGAATTCAGCCGCCCGACTGCTTTGCAGATTGACGGCGAAACGGTTCTGGGCGTAACCAAATACCGTGCGGTATCACATGCCGTAAAAGAAGCCCGAAGCTCTGATAAGCTGGCTGTATAGTATACTCTATGTGCCGCCTTGATTGGCGGCATTTTTTGTATAGCTCGTCCAACTCACGGTTGGAAATCAGGATACCCGTTCAAACCGATGCGTTATTGAATATAGCAAATAAAAGCGGTAAAATATACTTGCAGCTGTAAAATATCATGAAAGAAGGTCAACACTATATGACAAGCATGAAAATCAATGAACAAATCGCTTTCTTAAGAAAGCAGAAGGGGCTTACTCAGGAAGAGCTTGCAAAATCGCTCGGAGTTACAAATCAGGCGGTTTCAAAGTGGGAATCGGCACAATGCTGCCCCGACATCGGGCTTCTACCGGATATTGCGCGGCTGTTTGATGTTTCGGTGGACGAGCTGATGGGCTATAAGGCAAACTCCGGCTTAGGGGATATCTGCCTTAAAATCAAGGACTATTTCACCGAGCTTCCTGAAAAAGAAGCGTTTGAAAAAGTATACCGCATTGCGGCGCTGCTTCACGAAATCGCCTGCACAGACGGTTATAAGAGAAGCTTGCATTGGAGCGACAAGGATTACATCTCCGATGATGTCTCGAATTGGGGCACATCCATCTGCTCCGAGCCGGAAGGCAGCACCGCACGTTTGAACAACTGCCTGTTCTTCTCCTTGGGAAAGGGCTTCCGCGAGCTTTCCGGCTCTCAGCTAAGAAAGCTTTCAATAACCCTATATCAGCTTGCGGACGTGCGTTATCTTAAGGTGATGTATGGGCTTTACGGTCTGACTATAGGCGATTTTGACGTTTATGTTTCGGTGGAGGATATTGCAAAAGCTTCCGGCGTTTCTGTTGAGGAAATTGAAGACTGGTAGCTTTGTCTCGATTCTTGACACAATGCTTGCTGAACAGCCGTCTGCTCAAGGTGTTCTTAGGGTGTATCTGAAAACTCCCAACGCACCCGGACAGCGGGCCTTTTTGCGGT
>CALDFS010000320.1 GCA_937942105.1 uncultured Ruminococcus sp.
CGACAAAACGTACTTGGTAAGGAGCACCTGAGCGGCTATAATGCTGTATTCGTTGAACAGCTTGTCATACATATTCATCAGCTCGCACTGACCAACCGCCGCGCACGCCTGCTTTGTGGGAGTGTCCTTCGGTCTTTCCTTCAAGCCAAGCCTTGCCGCGCCCAAGCCTATAGCGCCGGAGGAAACCAGCGCAATCTCATAACCGGAGTTCTTGATATCCGATATCACCTTCACCAGCTCCTCAACCAGCCTTATATTAAGCTGCCCCGAGGCATGGGTGAGGGTAGAGGTTCCCACCTTTATAACAACTCTTTTTATTCCGGATGTATTCATCTATATAATATCCTTTCAAGCAAATATAACCGTCACTTTGCAACATTGTTGATAGGCTTGCCATCAATGAACGCCTGAACATTATCTCTTACCAAGCCTATAAGCCGCTTTCTTGTTTCAAGCGGAGCCCATGCTATATGCGGGGTAAAGTAACAGTTTCTGGCAGTTCTCAGCGGACAATCCATATCCATCGGTTCCTTTGTAAGAACGTCCACACCCGCCGCCGCAATCATGTCGCTGTTTAACGCCGAAGCAAGGTCGTGCTCATTTATCACGCCCCCGCGTGAGGTGTTGATAAGTATTGCGCTCTTTTTCATCAAAGAAAGTGTGGAAGCGTTAATAAGCTCACGCGTGCCGTCATTCAAAGGGCAGTGCAGGGTAACTACATCCGATTCCTTCAAAAGCTCCTCCAACGAGCATACCTTAATTCCGGAATCGTCCTGCGGGTATGTCCTTGTGCATACAAGCACGTTCATATTGAACGCTCCTGCGATTCTTGCGACAGCCCTGCCGATAGAGCCATAGCCGATTATGCCTATAGTCTTTCCTGAAAGCTCGAACAGGGGAATGTTGAAGTAGGAAAACAGCTTGGAATAGCACCAGTCACCATCCTTAACCGTCTTATCGTAAGCTGCAACGCTTGAATAGTAGTGAAGTATCAAAGCGAAGGTGTGCTGTGCGACAGAATCGGTGGAATATCCGGGAACATTTGAAACAACTATTCCGCGCTCTTTTGCAGCTTGTATGTCTATATTATTATACCCGGTCGCAAAAACGCCGATATATTTTATTTCGGGACACTTTTCCATGACAGAGCGGGTGATTCTGCACTTGTTTGTAAGAACAATTGAAGCGTCTCCGATTCTTTCTGCTATGTTATCATCATCAGTAAAGCCGTATACCGTTGTATTCGCCAGCGAGGTTATGCTTTCAAGCGAAACATCCCCGCCGGTAACGGTATCGGCATCCAGAATAACTGCCTTCATCATTTATCTATATCTTCATTGTCGAACGCCTGAGATATCATATCAGTTCCCTCGTCAGGCGCCAGCTTTGCACGTTCCGCCTTAACGGCTTTTGCAACATCGTCAAGATCATCCTCGCCAGCGGTATCAGCGGCGGCTTCTTCGGCTGCTTTTTCCGCCGCCTTCTTTGCTTTCAGCTCCTTTAAATCCTTCAGATATTCCTTGAATATCAGCGCCAGCAGTATAACTTCGAAAATGCCGATAACCGTGGCGGTTTTTTCGTCACCGTAGAACTGAAGTATAAGAATCATATCAAAGGCAACCATCCAAAGGATGTCCTTTACCTTGCGGTATCTTAAATAAAGCAGAATAAATATAACTGTCAGCACCAGGCAGAGAACAATATGAAAATTAAGCGGCAGGGGAGCGAATCTTTTCTGCATTCCCATATTTAAGCTGAACATAAGCGTCGGCATAATCAAGACCTCCAAAGAGTTAGGATAATAATAAATTAGTATAGCATATTCGGGCGGAAATTGCAAGTTTTATTATAACGTATATTGTTATATTTCACGAAACATTTGCTTTTTTCAGGATATCAAATGCCAAGCCGGGGATTTGCATATGGAAAACCGATTTTTCTCTCGCCATAATCGGGAAAGTGCCATCAAATTCCCGCGCAGCAAATCCTGCAACAATATATTCAGAACCTATTTACTTTTCGGACAAATCGTGCTATTATTTATAGGAAAATTGCGGATATCGCAAAGAATCTGCATGAAAGGAATGTTCATAAATGAAGGTAACGCTGAAGGATCTGACCAAGATATTCCCCGGCAGGGGCAAAAAATCCAAGGATCAGGTAGTAGCAGTAAACGATTTCAATTTCGAGATACCAGACGGTAAGCTTGTAGGTCTGTTGGGACCATCCGGCTGCGGTAAAAGCACCACTCTTTATATGATATGCGGTCTTGAAAAGCCAACGAGCGGTCAGATTTTCTTCGGTGATGACGATGTTACCGCCATGCCCGCCGAGGATAGGGGCGTGGGTCTTGTCTTTCAGAACTACGCTTTGTACCCTCATATGACGGTCAAGCAGAACATAATGTTTCCACTGGGCAATCTAAAAGGCGAAGCAAAGCTTTCCAAGGAAGAGATGGAGCGAAGAGCCATAGAAGCTGCAAGCCTTGTTCAGATAGAAGGGCTTATGGAGCGCAAACCGAGTGAGCTTTCCGGCGGTCAGCAGCAGCGCGTTGCAATAGCGCGCGCGCTGGTAAAAATGCCGCGTGTGCTTTTGTTGGATGAACCGCTTTCCAACCTTGATGCCCGCCTGCGTTTGCAGACCCGCGAAGAGATAAGAAGAATCCAGCGCGAAACAAAGATAACAACCGTATTCGTTACTCACGACCAAGAGGAGGCTATGAGTATTTCCGATGTTATCGTGGTAATGAAGCAGGGAACAGTCCAGCAGATAGATAAGCCCCAGTCGGTCTATGACGACCCTGTTAATCTGTTCGTTGCAAAATTCCTTGGAACCCCGGCAATCAACGTCTTTCACGGCGAGGTAAAGGGCGAAAGGCTTTACATAGGCGGCAAAAATGTGCTTGATGTCAAGTCCGCACCCGATGGCGATGTGTATATCGGCATCCGCCCGGAGGGATTTGTGCTTGACGAAAACGGCGCACTTGAATGTGACTTCAACCGTCTTGACGTTATGGGCAGGGATATCAGCGTTATCTCCACCCATCTTGATTGCGAAAATGATGTTATCCGCTCGATAATCAGCTCCGAAAACAAGGTAAACACCGAAGCCGATACCGTCCGTTTCAATTTAAAGCCCGCAAAGGTATTTCTTTTTGATAAAAAGACCGAAGAAAGAATCAGATTTGAATATTAAAATAATCCGGCTGTATCTGAAAATACCAGATATCGCCGGATTTTTATATTCATTGCCATCCGCCAATGAAGTCGATAAATCTTGCAAACGCTGCCGTGCCTTCTTTATCACGCTTAAATACGCCACAATCGGTAAGAACCTGCTCAAAAACTCTGCCAAGCTCAAGCCGGATTATATCATCCGCGCTCTCCGCGCTGAATTCAGGATGATTCTTAATAATCTCCTCCGCCCAAGCAGCGTGTGCGGCGAGGGACGGTTCTTCAGCGATATCCTCCCCGGCGATAAGCTTCTTCTTTAGAAGCGCCATCTCCTTTGAAAGCCTTGCCGGAAGCACTGCAAGTCCCATAACCTCAATCAGCCCGATATTCTCCTTCTTTATATGGTGGAGTGAAGGATTTGGATGGAAGATTCCAAGCGGTCTTTCCTCGGTGGTGCGGTTGTTTCTAAGAACAAGGTCACATTCATATTTGCCGTCTGATATCCTTGCAATCGGTGTAATGGTGTTGTGCGGGACATCTTTAGTATGTGAAAAAATTCCAACGCTTTCATCACTGTATTCCCGCCAAGCGCTCAGGATATGCGTACATGCCTCTGCAAGCTGCTCCCTGTTTTCACTGCGAAGCCTGATAACAGACATTGGCCATTTAACTGTTCCGGCTGTTACATTCGGGAACTGCGGAAGACTGAATTCTTTTTCGATTTCCGCTTTCTCCATTGCGAACACGTATCTTCCGCCCTGAAAATGCTCATGGGTCAGAATCGATCCGCCAACGATCGGAAGGTCGGCATTAGAGCCGAAGAAGTAGTGTGGAAGCTGACTTACAGCGTCAAACAGCTTTATAAACGCCGAGCGGTCAATGGCCATGGGTGTGTGAAGTCTGTTGAAAAGTATGCAGTGCTCGTTATAGTAGCCATATGGCGAATACTGAAGCTGCCATTGCTCATTGTTAAGAACCATATCAACAGGGCGAAGATTCTGCCTTGCAGGGTGCGAAAGACTTCCGGCAAAGCCCGCGTTTTCGGGGCAGAGCTGGCACTGCGGATATTTTACCTCGCTGCTTGTGCGCGCGGCGGCAATATCACGCGGGTCCTTTTCCGGCTTGGAAAGGTTTATGGTAACGTCCAAATCACCGTATTCGCTTTTGTAGACCCATTTCATGTCCTTAGCGATTCGCCCCGCACGGACATAGTTGAGCTGCTTGCTGAAACCGTAATACCAATCCGTTGCTTCGGCAGGGGAATTCGCGTATTTTTCGCGGAAGACGCCGTTTACCTCACGCGGCATCGGAGTCAGCGCACCCATGATTTTGGTATCAAAAAGGTCACGGCTGGCGTTGGTGTTCTGAATGATGCACCTTTCAGCGGCGTCGTCCACCATATCATTCAGTATATCATCGATTTTTCGGGATGATGTTACTTCCGTGTCTTCCCAGGCGTAAATCTGCATAATATCCATCAAAGCATTGCGGACAACGTATTCATCTTCTTTTTCTATAAGATGGCAGTTAAAACCGTATTCAATAAGCTCAGAAATCAGCAAGGCAGTACTCATAATTACATCACACTCTCATTTCATATTTTTATATGATAATATCGTATTCCATATGATTATACGACAAAAGCCTGAAAATGTAAAGCGTTTTTGCACATAAACATTTTAAACAGCGGTGCAGAATGAATTTAATTTTACTGCACACTTACTTCTCCCGCCAGGACCTTTTTATAGTCCTCATAGTTGGCTTTAAGAAGGGCAGGGGTGTCAAGCTCATAGGGGCATTTTGCCTTGCACTGACCGCAGTTAATGCAGTCCTCAATCTTTTTCATGTTATTCTGCCACTGTTCCGATAGCCACGCCTTAGAAGGCGCGCGCCGCAGCATAAGCGACATTCTGGCGCAGTTGTTTATCTCAATCCCCATCGGGCATGGCATACAGTATCCGCAGCCGCGGCAGAAGCTGCCTGACAGCAGTTT
>CALDFS010000321.1 GCA_937942105.1 uncultured Ruminococcus sp.
CGAAGGAACTGCTTATAGTCGGGTCGAGCCATTAAATCGGTGGCTTTTTTGCCTTCAAACTCGCCGAAATTCATTTCCCTGAACTCCGGCACAACGCGCGCGTATCCCTGAGGGTAAATGAACGATGCGGTTGCTATGCACCGTTTGAGCGGGCTGACGTAGACCTTGTCAACCTCGGGGTAGGTGAACTGCTCCATCTTTTGGGCAAGCTCGTGCCGACCGCGTTCGGATATCGGCGATTCGGTTATTCCGATGTATCTGCCCTCCTCGTTGGCAAGGGTTATGGCGTGGCGAATGAAGTGAATACGGTATCCGGTCATGGTGATTTTTCCTTTCAAATCTTATAAAACATACGAAAAAGGCTTAATATCCACATTATATACAAATATCCCGTATGAAATTCATTAATAATGATAGTACCTTTTTGGCTTTACAATCTGTAAAAATCGGTGTATAATAATCAATACGTCAACAGCATTTTGGACGACAGCATAAAAGCAAAAGAGGGGTGAGAGTCTTGAATTCCGAATTTTCCAGAATAATGACTCTTCTTAGAAAAGAAAGAAAGATATCGCAGAAAAAAGCCGCGGAGGATCTGGGAATCTCGCAGGGGCTGCTTTCTCATTACGAAAAGGGCAAGCGCGAGTGCGGACTTGATTTTTTGGTTCGCGCGGCGGATTACTACAATGTATCCTGCGATTATATTTTGGGACGGTCCCCCGAACCGGAGGGCAAAACGATAACCGTTGACGAACTGCCCGAGGATGACCCATCTCACCGCGACAAGGTAACGCCCGGCTCGGTTATGGTGTCGTTCAACAAAAAGCTTATTATAAATTCGCTGAACGTTCTGTTTTCCATACTTTCAAAGTTCCGCTCGCAGACGGTCATAAAGGAAGCGGCGGCATACATAATGCTTTCGGTTTACAAGGTATTCAGGCACATATACTCCGCCAACAGCTTGAACGATCAGAATTTCTTCATGATAAACAAGACCGTTGCCGCCTCGGAGTGCGACGCGGCGATGTGCCTTGCCGAAGCAAGGCTTAAGGCTGCGGCAGGGGGAGTGGATATTGAAGGGCAGGACAGCGTTGAAGACGGCACTGCCCCCGAGATAAACACCCAGAGCCTGGCGGCGGAATATCCGCAGTATTATTCTTCAACAGTCAACCTGATAAAGAACAGCGAGGCTAAGATTAAGGAAATAGAATCGGCGAAGTAGTGCATATTGGATATTCAGGAGCAAGGCGGCGGTATTATGCTGCCTTGCTTTTTTGCCTTTTGATGTGGATATTATAGCATATGTGCGGTTAAAATGCAAGGAGATGCGGCGGCAATCAGAGTTTCTTCATCCGGGAGGCGCGCCGGTCAGGAGAACAACTGGTTTATACTATTATTCGTCTAAAAGTATTCCAAAATGGCGGAAACAAAACCGTTGT
>CALDFS010000322.1 GCA_937942105.1 uncultured Ruminococcus sp.
ATCCCAGCAGCGGATGTTTTCCGCCCAGAATTTCTGATTGACGCGTGCTACTTCGGAGGTAAGAACGCATGGCTTTTCCGCCGTCTTGACGGTGTGACCCTCCCTATCCGAAAGGGTGTGGCGCACTATAGCCTCGCCCGAGCCTGTAACCTCGGTATCTATGCCGATTGCCCACCTGTCGCCATCCTGATCGGCGCAGAAGTAGGTGCCGTCCGGGATGATTCTATCCTCCCCCGACTCGGTCAGCCAGACGTTTCTGAAGATTCCCGCGCCGGAATACCAGCGGGTGTTTGGGGATTTGTGGTGAACTATCACCTCTACAACGTTTTCCCCCTCGCGCAGGTCTTTAAGCTCAACATCAAAGGTGGTGTAGCCATATTTCCACTCAAATATTTTTTCGCCGTTGAGAAGCACTTCCGAGTCCATATATACGCCGTCGAACCGCAGAATATATACTCTGTTCTTCACTTCGCCTACAGTAAATATTTTTTTATAGTAACCGTCCCCATCGGCGTAGAGCGAGTGGGTGTTGTGAATAAGCCAGTCGTGCGGGATATCCACCGGGCGATAGTCGCCCGCGCCCGGCTTATCGCCTATATTCTTAAGAGCAAAGCTCCAGCCAGAATTGAAGAGATGTTTTGTCATTGATAATACCGTCCTTTCCGAGCATAACCACAGTTTTAAAGTGGTCTGCATTATTTTACAAGATAATTATATCAGGTAATGGCACCGTATTCAATATAAAATAATATTCCAACGCTTTGATTTAATATTTTTATATTCAAAAAATACAGATATTATTTTCTTGACACAGCGGGTAAAGTGTTGTAAAATAATAAGACAGTCAGTTATTACCGACTAAATTCTTAGAATAAGGAGTGAAAATCATGGACGCAGGCAGTAACAGTACCGCTGCAAAACCCCGAGGGAAGACGGTTATAGGGATAACAGCAAGCGTTTACGCCTGTTTCCCTGATTAAAAGCTTCCCTCCGATTTCAGCGGGCTGATAAACGCCGCAAGTAAGGCTTGATTGAGTCCGGAAAACGTATAGTTTACATACAGGCTCATGAGCTTTCAAAGAATTGGAGGTTAAAAAATGGAAAAGACAACTGTATTTGATATTGTTATCAAGCTGTTGAATCAGCGCAAGTTCGCCGAGCTGAAGCTGATAATGAACGAAATGAACCCGGCGGATATTGCGGCAATTTTTGCGGAAGCCGAGCCGCGCGATATTCCCATCCTCTTCCGGCTTCTGCCAAAGGAGCTTGCGGCGGAAACCTTTGCCTACCTTGATTCCGAGCAGCAGGAACAGCTTATAATGGCGTTTTCCGACCGCGAAATCCGCGATATGGTTGACCAGCTTTTCTTGGACGATACCGTTGACATCATCGAGGAAATGCCCGCAAACGTAGTATCAAGGGTGCTAAAGAATACCGACGAGGCAACGCGCCGCCAGATAAACGAGCTGCTTGCCTACCCTGATGACAGTGCCGGAAGTTTGATGACGCCGGAGTTCGTCTATCTCAACAAGGGCATGACGGTTGGGCAGGCTATCCAAAAAATAAGGCAGGTAGGCGTTGCCAAGGAAACTATTTACACCTGCTATGTAACCGAGGCAAGAAAGCTTATCGGCGTAATCTCGCTTTCAGACCTTATCACCGCGCATGATGACACCAAGATTGAGGATCTGATGAGCGAAAACATAATCAGCGTAAAAACCAAGGACGATAAGGAGGAAGTCGCGGCGACGCTTGCAAAATACGACCTTTTGGCGCTTCCGGTTGTTGACGGCGAAAACCGCTTAGTCGGTATCGTAACGGTTGACGACGCGATAGACGTTTTGCAGGATGAAAACACCGAGGATATTGAAAAAATGGCGGCAATCCTGCCAACAGATAAGCCTTACTTCAAAACAGGCGTTTTTGAAACCTTCTTCAAACGCATACCGTGGCTGCTTTTATTGATGGTTTCGGCGACCTTCACCGGAATGATTATAACCGGGTTTGAATCAAAATTAGCGGCAAGCGTGGTTCTGACCGCATTCATCCCCATGCTGATGGATACCGGCGGTAACGCTGGCGGTCAGGCGTCTGTTACCATAATCCGTGGAATGTCGCTCGGAGATATCGAAATGAAGGACATTCTGGGAGTAATCTGGAAGGAATCAAGGGTATCACTCCTATGCGGAGTGACACTTGCGGCGGTCAATTTTGCAAAGATAATGCTTGTGGACCGGCTTCTTTTAGGCAACACCGATATCACCGCAATGGTGGCGCTGGTAGTCTGCCTGACCCTGATTTTAGCGGTGTTCATAGCAAAGCTTATAGGCTGTTCCCTGCCAATCGCGGCGAAGGCTATCGGCTTTGACCCAGCGGTTATGGCAAGCCCGTTTATCACGACTATCGTTGACGCAATTTCGTTACTAGCGTATTTCTTAATTGCGCAGGCACTGTTGCATATATAGAAAGTTAAATATTTCAGAAGCGTGAACAATATTATCCTACCACACAAAAAGGTCAAAGCCGCTAAACAAAAGTTGGGCGTTTACGTCCAATGAATCTAAACAATAGCATAAGACAACGCAAAAGTTTTTACGCCACAAAGCTAAGTCCAAAGACGGAGTAAACGCGGCAGACGGCAAAACAAAATTACGACGATTACAAGGTTCGAGCCGTCTGCTTGACCCTGCGGTTATGGCAAGCCCGTTTATTACTACTATTGTGGATGCTATTTCATTGCTAGCGTATTTTCTGATAGCGCAGGCGCTGCTGCATATATAGCTCGCGTTAGCATATATCACTCGCGTAAGCGAATATCACTTGCGTAAGCAAATATCACTCAGCGCTTCAAGTTATATTCGCCCATGGCGAGTTATATTGCCTGCGGCAGTTATATTCGCCTTCGGCGAGTTATATTGCAAGCGGCAATTTAATTGCCTTTGGCAGTTTAGTCACCAACCGGTTCAAGATAAAAAACACAAAAAGGAGAAATCACCATGAACGAAGTATTCAACTACGCAAAATGCCCTGTCTGCGGCAATGTCGTTGAGGACATCAGCAGCAACACCACCCCATTGCGCTGCTGCGGCAAGCCGATGGAAATTCTTAAGCCCAACACCACCGAGGCTGCAACCGAAAAGCACCTTCCCGTTGTAGAGGTATCCGACGGCGAAATCTTGGTCAAGGTCGGCTCGGTCGCCCACCCAATGACCAAGGAGCACTACATTATGTGGGTATCTCAGGTCTGCGGCAACAAGGAAAACAAGGTCATCCTCTACCCCGAGCAGGACCCTGTTGTAAGATTCCCCTATATGCCTGAGTGCAAGATCTACGCTTACTGCAATCTGCACGGTCTTTGGATGACAGAGGTTAAGCTCTGATAGCTTAGAATCAAGATACGAAAATCCGGCGCAATCCCGATATTTTGGGACTGCGCCGGATTATTCTTTGTGATATTAAACCTCGAACCGATAAACCCTGACTTGCCGCTTTCCCTCGGCGTACATTTCGCTGAACTCGGGGATATCGGCGATCTCCAGAAATTCCCCGCCGACGATTTCGCAGGTTCTTGCGGAGGCGATGTTATCCGGCTGGCAGGTGATAATCACGTAATCCATCCCATGGCGCTTGGCAAGCCCGAAAAGAAGCTTACACTCCTTTGCCGCGTATCTGTGACCGCGGTAAGGCTCATCTATGCCGTAGCCGATATTGCCGCCGACGTATAGCTTGTCATTATGACCTATACGCAGGTCACAGTAACCGATTACGGTGCTGTCCGGCAGGCAGATATTGAAATAGTACGCCGGAACCCATTGCTTTTCAGGATTGGCCTCGCAGGTGCGGTCTAATTTCAGACAGATTTCGTCGGTTTTAAGATTATCGGTGTTCAGAAATTCCATTATAATTACAGACTTTCTATGCTGTCAAACTCTCCGCAGGCGTCTATCTTCTCCCTTGCGGCAACTACGCAGACGCTTCCGGAATCAAGGGCAGCCTGAACCTTGTCGGCAAGTGCGGATAATGTTTCCGGCGTTGCCGAGATTATCGCGTGCAGGCACTCCTTAAGATCGGCGTTGGTGGTCTTGCGCCAGTATCTTCTGTCGGCTACTGAAGCCTTAAGTCTGGGAGAAAGCAGCGGCGAGCAATCCGCAGCCGCACCAATTATGAATCCTGTAAGGTCGGGGGATGATGAAGCAAAGCCCTTTATGAATTCGCCGGTCTTGGAGTAGCTTTCAAGTGACTTAGCCGCGCTGGGGTCGCGGTAGGAGTAGTTGGCAACAACGCCGTTGTTGTAAGCAACCATTCCGCAGCCATATGCGCCGCCCTGTACTCTTATAACGTTCCAAAGGTATGCAAGGCTTACTATCTTAGAGGTAAGCTCCATCTCGCCGCAGAAGCCCGAGCCGAGCTTGGTAATATCTCCGCCCTTAACGGCAAAGCATATATCCGCCGGGATAACAATGCCTTCCCTGCTGATTCCGCGGGGCTTTACAGTCTCGGCGCGGCAGCAGGACTCTCCGCCTGCGGGCAGAGCCTTCTTAAGGATTTCAACGGCGCTGTCAACAATCTTATCGTTTCCGCCGGTAAAGCTTGCGGTGAGCGAATTCTCGGTAATAATCTTTCCTGCCAAAGCCGCCATCGAAGCTTTAAGAGCTTCCCAGCTCCAGCCGGATTCGTTATCGCGCAGCCACTTGTAATAGCTGAAGCCGCCGGCGCATTCCTCAACAACGCCAGAAGCGGATATCTGGGCGCGAAGCCTTGTAAGGGCGATGGAGTTGCCGGCCATAACCGTCCTCTGGAACAGCTTCATCTTGGTCTGGCGGAGGATATCAAGCGCTTCGTTTTCCTTGTCGAATACCGTCTTTGTAAGCAGCTCGGCAACGAACTCGACTGCCTTATCAGCGTTGCTTTCAAGCGTGCTGAAGGATACAACAAGCTTTGTCAGGCAGCTGCCGGTGCAGTTTTTCTCTTCATAAGCCGCAACCGAGAAGTTAAGACTTCCGCAAAGAAGGCGGGTGAGGTTTGCGACCTCCTCCTCGGAATGGTTTTCGGTTTTAAGCTTGCCCAAAAGCTCGCACATGAAGGAAAGCTCAGAAATGTCCTTTTCGCCAAGACCGTCAGCATCAAAGTAAAGATTGCAGTAAACTATTCCGCCGCAGTTGACATCGTGCCTTAGCACCTTTACGCCGTTAACGGCGGTCTCCTCGGCAGGAATAACCTCAGGCTCATCGGAGATATCCGAAAGCTTAAGCGAGGGGATGGACTTCAGATCCTCCTCGGAATCGGTGGAGTGCTGCCAATCCTCTAAAACCTTCTGCTCTTGCTTAAGCTCGGCGCGCTTTTCATCGCTCCAAGCGGCTTCTTCTGCGGCAAGACGGTCGGCTTCTGCCTTTCTTCTTGCCTCGCCGGCTGTCTTCGATGGGTTCATTGTAACCTTGCAGCTGTGGGGATTATTGATAAGAATTTCACTGATGAGCTGCTCAAAGTAGCCCTCATCCATCTTCCTGCGAAGATTTACGAACAGGTCGCCTACTTCAAGCTCTGCTATCGGGTCGCCGCCGTAGAGCCATGTTGAAAGGGTGTTCAGGCTGTAAACAAGACCCTGCGGAACGCTTCCGGAATCGCACTCGCGGAGCTTGAATTCGTAGTTGGCCAAAGCTGCGCCCAGCTGGTCGCGGTCGATACCCTCGCGTGCGAGCCTTGCAAGCTCATCGAAGATTACCTTCTCAACCTTTTCCTTATTGCCCGCTTCAAGGTTCTTTGCCTGAATAAATACCCAAGGCTGATAAATACCGTCGTAAACATCGACCGATACCTCTTCGCACAGACCTGCGCCCAGAACTGCCTTGTTGAGCGGAGCCTGGTTGCTGCCTGCAAGCACCTTTGAAAGCACGTTCATTGCAACCGTCTTTTCGCGTTCATCGAACATGCCTATAACGCTGCCCCATGCAAGCCTTGTCTTCTTAGAGATATCCTCGTCCTCGCCGACCTCGAACTCGACTTCTACATTCTCGGTCTTAACCGGCTTCTGAAGTGCAGGGGGAGCCATTCTTTCGGTCTTATCGAATTTGCTCAGATATTCATCATCAGCAACTGCCAGAACCTCGTCGATATTTACGTCGCCGTCTAAGAACATATATGCATTTGAGGGAGAATAGAAGCGGCGATGGCTGTTTATGAACTCCTCATAGCTCAGATCCGGAATCTTAGCCGGGTCGCCGCCGGATACGTACTTATAAGGAGAATCGGGGAACAGATGAACGTTCAGCGTGCAGATCATCTGCTCGTCAGCGTCCGCCATCGCACCTTTCATCTCGTTGAAGACAACGCCCTTGTAGCTGGGCTTGCCGTTTTCGTCAAATTCGTAATGCCAGCCCTCCTGATGGAAGATTTCCGGCTTGGAGTAAATTAAGGGGCGGAAAACAGCGTCAAGGTAAACGCGGGTTAAATTCATAAAGTCCTTATCGTTGCGGCTGCAAACCGGGTAAACTGTCTTATCCGGGTAGGTCATGGCATTTAAGAAAGTGTTCATCGAGCTTTTTAACAGCTCAACAAACGGTTCCTT
>CALDFS010000323.1 GCA_937942105.1 uncultured Ruminococcus sp.
ATGAGCACAAAAACGAAAAGGACATTTACGTTACTGGCAACACCTCTATAGATGCGTTGAGCACCACGGTACGCAGCGATTACACCCACAAAGAGCTTGAATGGGTAAAGGGCAAGCGGTTTGTCATGCTGACTGCGCATCGCCGGGAAAATTTGGGGGAGCCGCTGTTCCATATTTTCAAGGGAATAAAGAAGGTGGTTGACGAGCATCCTGATGTTCGGATAATTTATCCTATACATATGAATCCGGCTGTAAGGGAAACAGCAGAAAAGGTTTTCGGCACCGATTCGCAGATAAAGATGATAGAGCCGCTTGACGTTCTTGATTTCCATAACTTTATGGCAAAATCCGAACTTATTCTCACGGATAGCGGAGGTATACAGGAAGAGGCTCCTGCTTTGGGCAAGCCGGTTTTGGTTCTTAGAAACACCACCGAGCGTCCGGAAGGAGTGGCGGCAGGAACGCTTAAACTCGTTGGAACGGATGAGGATGTAATCTATAATGAGTTTACAAGATTGCTCGACGACCAGGCTGAAAGGGAAAGAATGAGCCGCGCGGCCAATCCATATGGGGACGGAACCGCTAGCAAGCAGATAGCAGATATACTTTTAAAACGGTTAAGCAACTGAACATAACTGTTCTATAGCTTGGATAGCTGGGTGTGCATTAATCGGCAGATGGGGGGGGAGAACGGAATGAAAAAATGGTGGAGGACATATTTTGCGCAGAATCGTAATATTATTGCGTTCTCTTTTACCATCCTTGCCGCTGTAATTATATTCGGAATAATTTTCCATAACCCGGTTTCGACAATGCTCGATAACGGTCAATATGATGTTATACTTCCCGAGTGCGGTCTTGATTACATTCGGTCCCAAGGCAAGGATATTTCTGCGCATTACTATTCTATTCCGTTAGAGGAATTTGCAATTGAGTACATACCTGTTTCAAGCCTTCTGCAGTTTAAGCCGGTTCACAGCATTGTCTATCCCGCAAGTATAGTTTCGGTATTCTGTAGGATTTTTGGGCTTCCGTTTTCCACAAGATATCTTGCTGTTGTGCAAGCAATAGGAATTCTGTTCGGATTTTACATACTATTAAAATCTCTATATACCTGGCTTAGGGGAAAGACGATATATGTGGGCTTTCTTGCCTGCCTTGTGCTGTTCGGTGGAGACTATGTTGTCCCTTTGAACTCGCTTTATCCGCAGGCTATGTTTTCAGTCAGCTTTTTCCTTTTTGTGGCGTTTACTGCGAGAGCTTTTGCTTTGATCGATGAAAATCAACCGTTAGGCATAAGAACAATAGCTCCGGTTTTTGTATCATCGCTTCTCTTGCTCACATCCTGCGAACAGGCAGTTTTTATTCTGCTGCCGATTGCTGCGGTTTTGGCAATAGTTGTTTATCAATGTGTGCTGCATAATAAGGATTTAAAGAAGCGTTTAATTGTTTTTGCTGCGGCTTTTGGCTGCATACTTGTATACAGCTCAACATCCTTTTTTGCTTCTTCTGGGCAGCTATTTAATAAAGTCTATCTGTACAATTCGTTTTTCGACGGTGTTCTTGTTAATTCTTCCAACCCGGAAGCAACTATACAACAGTTCGGTCTCGAGGAAGAACTTGCTGCTGATGTCGGAAAAACATATTATGAGCCGGAAGATAGCTTCTATATTTCGCCCACTTCTGCAGATGCCGGCGAAAGAATTTTTTCACATATCAGCTATCCTAAAATTTTAGGATGGTATCTTACTCATCCGTCAAGCGCTGCCAAAGCTGCCGACAGCTTTATAATATCTACCTTCCGTGAGCTTGACGATTACTTCGTTTACTCCGACAAAACTGCCGCCGATGGTATCTCGGTCGTCCGAAACGATTGGTGGCATTCGCTCGTAAATCTTTTTTCATCCAAGACGACAGGCTTTTTTGTCGTTATATGTCTATATATAGCTGTCTGTGGATGGATAATTTTCATAGATAAAGACAAAAAAGGCTGTGTAATCGCCTTACTTCTCATTATACCTTTGATACAGATTGTAGTAGGATTCATAAGCGGAGGAAATACGGTTAACTCTGTGAGCAGCTCCGTATTCAGGTATTGTGGGGATTGGCTTGCTCTGATTGTTATGTCGTTCGCCGCTATCTTGGTGAACGGCTTTATCGAGTTTCTGCTTTATCCGGACTTCGGAACAAGAAAGCAGGTAAGCGATATCTACACGGAAGAGAGATATACCGTTACTCTGCCGGACGGTGTATTCGAAAAAATGTCGTCTGCGGCTTCGAAAATTAGGAGCGGTTATAAGGCTTTGATTTCCAATGAAAAGAGCTTTGTAAGACTTATGACCTTTATCGCGGCTGCGGTTTTGGTTTATGTTCTGTTTATACCGCGCATCGGAGCTTACAATAACGGAGACTTCGGTCGAATGATGAAGGCTATGCAGTTAACATGGCAGCCATACGATAACCTTCATATCGAGGAGCAGGTAGTCGAGAAGGTTATAGAGAATTATAATTATATCGAGCCTTACGACTGGACTATGATAAGACCCTCAAAGGTAGAGCTTAGTCAGGCGTATATTTCTGCTTTTATGCGAATCCTTTATGAAATAGCGGGAATAAAGTTTTCAACTGCCATTGTTGCGTTGCTATATGCAGCTGTGCTTGTAGTCTGCTTCAGGCGCTTCATGATTTTTGGATATAGCCTACTTGGCAGTAAAGCACTTGCCGTGGGGATAGGGTTTATACTCGTATTCTTTGGCAGCTATAACATGGGATGGTTGAACTCATTCTTTGGCGAAGGCGTTTCCTTTGTCTTTTTGATGGCTGTAATAGCATCGAGCATAGACGTTATACAGCGTCCGAAGGGTAAGCCAGGGATAGCTTTGCTGTTGTACTTTGTTTCCTGCGTGATGTTTGTAGGCTCAAAGGCACAGTTTGTAATAACCATTCCGGTAATAGCGGTGTGGACAATTGTTCTTATCGTATATCATATGCCAAAGGGCGTAAGGAAAAAGATTGTCTTGGCTGCTGCGACCGCATGTTACGCCTTTGTTCTTATAAGGAGCGGTATAAATATCTATTCTAACAACGAGAAAATATCCTCGCAGGATACCTTGATTCAGGGCTTATACAATGGTATTCTTGTTGTTGCGGATGATAAGGAAGCGGCGCTCGAAGAGCTTGGTCTCGATACAAGATTAGCTGCCGACGCTGGCAAGAACGCATATGAGGACCCATCTACATATTTCTGTCCTCCGAGAACCGAAATGGCGCAGGAGATGATTTATAGCAAGGTCAGCTCGGTGGATTACTTGATTTGGTATATTAAGCACCCATCAAAACTTTTGGTTATGCTTAATGCCGCCGCGGAGGCGTCGCACAATCAGATGCCGGACTATTTCCTTTTTGTGGGAGACAGGATCTCCGAGGGTGGCTCCGGAAAGGTCAATAAACTAGGTCTGTGGAAGCAAATACGTCCTGCATTCGTTCCAGACTGTTTTGCAGGTTTTCTCATAGTTTTTGCTGCGATATTCGTGTACTGTTTTGTATGCATTTTATCAAGGAAAACGTCTTCTTGTAAACGAATGTATTTAGGATTATTCGTAGTTTTCATGCTATGCGGAATAATTCAGTACCCGCTTACGGTAATCGGTAACGGATTTTCCGATAATATAAAGCAGATCTACCTTTTCAGAGAGGTATGGGACGGAACAGTACTTGTTCTGCTTACATGGGCGGTTGTACGCCTTTCCGGGTATATCAAGGCGCAAAAGGAAGCAGCTGTTTCTTCGGATGGTAGTGTCAAAACAAGGTTTGCTTTGATTGAGAAGATATCTAAAAGATTCTCCAAAAAAATATAACCGACCGGGCTTAGCGCCCTGGGTGGGAGGCGATATAATATGGAAGTAAAAAAGACGTGGTTTAGCTATCTTAGTTTGTTTTTGTTTGTATTCGGCATACTTTATATAATCATCTGCGGAATATCAACTGCTGGTGAAGCACAGGAGTATCCATATTTCGTAAAATGTAAGCTTATGTTTGTTCTTGCTCTTTCATTGATTTTAAGCCACTTCGCCGCAGTGCTTGGAGCTAGGTTTAAAATCGATGAGATTTCGACGCGCAAGCCAAAGCTATGGCTTGCGGCTGAAGTCGTTGCTGTAGTTTGCATATTGCTTATCGCATTTATTATCAGAGTAAAGTTTGTCAGGACTGTTCCCATGACTCCCGAATCTGACTACAAAACCTACTACGAAATAGCCCAAATGCTGAATTCCGGAACTCTGCTGATAGACGGTAAGGGCTACTGCGACTACGTTGCAATCTTTCCGCACGTTTTAGGCTATAGCGCGGTACTTGCAGTTGTATTCAAAATTTTCGGCACTTCAATTGCAGTGCGTCAGATGTTCAACATTGTCCTTGCGGTTGCAACCTGCTTTATAATTTGGCTCATCGTCAGGATGCTTGCAGGAAGACTTTCGTCGATGTTTGCACTGTGTGCAGTGGCGTTCTGGCCCTCCATGATTCTTTACAATAATTTTTTGGCAGCGGAATACCTTTTCAGCTTTATTATATATCTCTGCGCTTTATTAATGATATTTATAGTCAAGCATTATCGTGCCGATACTTCGGAGCATGGAGTAGGAGTGATTCTGCATATAGTCCTCGGAACACTTCTTGCCTGCGGTTCTGCTATAAGACCTATGTCGGTGCTGCTTCTTATATCTATTCTTATCTGTCTTATACCTTCAAGAATGCCAGTGATGGTTCGCCCTAAAAATGACATTCCGATTTCATCAAGAATTCTTGAAAAGGGCTGGCTAAGAGCAATAATAATACTTTTGTCATATCTGATTGTCTCATCATTTATTACAAAATGCGTTGCATTTACCGTTGACCGCGATCTCGCCGGAGGAACTGCTTCGATGGGATATAACCTTCTCGTCGGACTGAACGAGCAGTCATATGGAGGCTGGAACGAGGACGATTCGGCGTATTTGTATGAAGTACTTGAATCCACAGGAAGTCCGGAACAGGCGCAGATTGCCTGCCGGGATCTTGCATTCGAGAGACTACGCAGGAGTCCTTCGTCGATACTCAATCTGTTTATGCGCAAGTATTCGGTTCTTTGGAGCAACGACGACTATGGTATAACCTGGAACATTATTTTCCTTGAGCAGCACGGAGAGCTGACTCCAGAGCTGATGAGCAAGCTATATAAAATTCAGGATTATAATAACATTTGGTATCTTTCGATTGTGTTCCTTGCCGGTATCGCGGGAATTTATCTAATCAAGGGTAGGGGAAACTGGTGCTACATATTTGTTTTGCTTTTCTGCGGAACGGTTGCAATACATCTCCTTGTTGAAAACCAGAACAGATATCATTTCCACTGCTTATATGCGTTTGCAATCCTTGCTGCGGTAGGTCTTCACGAGATGTATCTTGATAGCAAATACAGAGTTGTAATAGCGGATGCGGACAGACTTGATAAGAAATACCGCAAAGCAAAGGAAAAAGAGGCTCTTGAAAGGATAAGGGAAGCTGAGGAGTATGCCGAAATGTCGCGCATGAGCAGTCTAAACGGTTATTTTGACATGAAAGAAGCACTAGAGAGCGGGCATGTAAAAATGTCGGTATCGGAAAGCTGTACGGAAGACGATGAGTCACAGGCGGAGGTGAAAGCAGTTGAAGGAAGCGGGCAAGAGCGAGAAAAAGCAACAATCGGCGAACACTGAGCATAGTGCCGAACATGCCATAAAACGAATGATAATTCTTTTTATGATAGTTGTGATTGTCGGTGTATTGATGATTTCCGTTCAGGCGATCATAAAAAGGCGTCCGGATTCCGACATTACCGAAAGCATATCAAACGCCACTGTCAATACAGAAAACGACATATATGCGGATAAGCTCACGGAAACCATGTTTTACTATCCAGAAAAGCTGGTCATAGGCGAACGCCTTGAGAAAGCTGTTTTTACCCGTGATAACGGCACAAAGCTGTCTCTTGACGAGTACAGAGGTAAATATGTGGTTCTTATGTATTTTGCAAGCTGGTGCAACTACTGCTGCGAACAGTTCACCTTAATCGGAGATCCCGCTGATATCGAAAGCGAATATGACGATGTAAAGATTTTTATGGTTGACAAGCTAGACGGTGAGAAGGAAACCATGGACTCTGCAGAAAAGTGCCTTAAAGACTTAAATATTACTTCTCAATGTATTTATGACCGCAATTTAGAGGTATACAATTCATTGGGAATTAAAATAATTCCAACAACCATTATCATCAACCCCGAAGGCAGGGTAAGCTATTGCTATGCCGGTACTATTGCGCTTGCCGACCAGTTGCGCTCAATGATAGATTACTCAAGACTTGGTGCCGCATATGCCACTGAAGGCTTCGTCAAGAACGAAATGCTGTCGGACAGAGGCGGAATGTATACCGGATACGAGGAAAAGTCGGGCACCGCCACCGGTCATGATGTTTTGAGTGAATCCCAGGGGCTGCTTATGGAATATGCTGCCTTGACAGGCGATATACATCTGTTTATCAGGACTTTTGATTATGTTAAGGACTATATGATGAAGGACTATCCGTTACCAATCTGGGTTACTGATGACGAAAAGAGCATAACCGTCAATGCGCTTCTCGATGATTTAAGAATACTTAAAGCATTGAGCACTATGCAGAACAAAGAGGGCGGCTTTAGCGAAGCGCTGGAATCCTTTGCCGAGGCAATATCTATATACGGCACTGTAAACCAATATCCGGTAGACTTTTATGATTTCTATTATAAGAATGCTGCAGACAGATTTACGCTTTGCTATGCGGATTTCGCGGCTTTTGAAATCTTATCCGAGCTTGCACCCAATCAGGAGAACCTTTTAGCAAACGTCTACTCAATCGTTGACGGCGGCTACATCGGCGACAGCTTCCCGCTGTATCATAATTACTACGATTACGTGAACAAGCAATATGATTCGGGAAGCATTAACATGGCTGAGGGATTGTATGCTCTTTATCATCTTGCCGAAGCTGGTATGCTTAAGGATACCTCTCTGAACTGGCTGCGCTCTAAAATGAGTGGCAACGGTATCTTTGCCAGATATAATACAGACGGAACCGTGACTGAGGGGTATGAATACGAATCACCGTCAATATATGCCTTAGTAGGACTTATCGCAAACGAAATAGGAGATAAGGAGCTTCTTACCCAAGCAATAGCAAGAATGGAGCAATTCAGAGTTTTTGATTCCGAAAGCCCAGCAAACGGTGCTTTTGGAACTCAGGGAATAGAGAATATGGCTTCATACGATCAATGTATGGCGTTGCTTTTGTATGCAAAAATTGATGAATAAAAGGGCGTGATTGCTTTATGATGTTTAATTCCCTGCATTTTCTGATATTCTTTCCGATAGTCGTTTTGGTATATTATATCATTCCAAGCAAGTGGAATACCGCAAGACTTGTCTTTCTGCTGATTGCCAGCTACTATTTCTACATGTGCTGGAATCCTACATATGCACTGCTGATGGCTTTTTCGTCCTTTATTACATACATTTCGGGCATACTTATAGAGCGTTCTAGAAAGCGTCATCCCGACAACCCCAAGGTCGGCAGGCTCTGGGTTACATTAAGTTTAACGATTAACCTATCCATTCTATTCTTCTTCAAGTACTTCAATTTCATCGTTCACGATCTCCTTGCGGGTTTAGGAGCCGTTTTCCCTGAACTGTCAATTGGAAACGTCCACCTTTCTATACTGCTTCCTGTCGGTATTTCTTTCTATACGTTTCAGGCTCTTAGCTATACCATCGATGCTTACCGCGGAGACGTTGATATTGAGCACAGCATCCTAAGATACTTTGTCTTCGTTTCGTTCTTTCCACAGCTTGTTGCAGGGCCCATCGAGCGCTCGTCGAACCTTTTAAGACAGTTCTACGAAAAGCACACCTTCGACATCGTTCAGGTGCGGGACGGTTTGTTGCTCATGCTTTGGGGATTTTTCCAGAAGCTCGTTATTGCCGATAGATTAGCTATACTTGTAAACAATGTGTTCAACCATTATCAGCATTATAATGGTGTGCAGCTTTTTATTGCGGCTGTATTCTTCGCGTTTGAAATCTACTGCGACTTCGGCGGATATTCAAATATCGCAATAGGCGCCGCGCAGGTAATGGGCTTTTCGCTGATGATGAATTTCAATACGCCCTACTTCTCAAAATCCATAGCCGAATTCTGGCGCAGATGGCATATATCACTATCGACATGGTTCAGGGATTATCTATATTTCCCGCTCGGCGGTTCGAGATGCTCCAAAAAGCGCAGATACTTCAACCTTATGGTAATCTTTCTTACAAGTGGTCTTTGGCACGGCGCCGGTTGGAATTTTATCGTCTGGGGCGGTCTAAACGGCTTGTTCCAGATAATCGGTCT